>JADYYQ010000092.1 GCA_020853585.1 Ottowia sp. | reverse complement strand
TCCAATACAAGTTTGACCGCCTCGCCGCGATACTCTTTTGTGTAGCTTTCTTGCTTGCTCATCCTTGCTCCAATTTTAGGTAATATACCAAGTTGGAGTGTCCGAATTTGTCAGGCTACCTCAATCCCCATATATACAAACGGGATATCAACATGGAATTTGTTCTTTATTTTCCCGCCAAGCGTATCTTGAAAACAAGGCACATAGTACGGTAAGAAGCACAACACTGCTGCCTCATTTTTGCTTTACTGCGCTGCGCACGCATCGCATTTTATTCAAATTTTCACTCTACTCACATTTGCTCGCCTTAACTTTTGTTTTAACAAAAAAATCTCTCAAGTACAATTCCATCGCCTTCATCCACTTAACGCGGGTGAAGACCGTTGCACAACGAACAATAAACGCACTCAAAGCACAGCATAGGGGACAAAGTATGTTTCTTGCGCCATGCCCATTGCCCACCTAGGTTACAAACTAGGCAGCAAGGCTTGCCAGAAACAGAATGCACACAACACACATGCGCATTCACCAACCCTAATACCGCATTGGATGCAAACCGTCAGTTGTGCAAGGGCCTTTGAAAATACATCTCATTTTTAGGTAAGGCGTTCATGAAAATATTGGTCGCAGTAAAACGCGTCGTCGACTACAACGTAAAAGTACGCGTCAAATCAGATAACACCGATGTGGAGACAGCCCATGTCAAAATGAGCATGAACCCATTCGACGAAATTGCAGTCGAAGAAGCGGTGCGGCTAAAAGAAGCAGGGCTAGCAACAGAGATTGTTGTTATATCGTGCGGCAGCACTGCTTGCCAAGAAACACTGCGCACCGCTATGGCAATGGGCGCTGATCGTGGCATTTTGGTCGAAACAGACGCGCTACTTCAACCGCTTGCGGTCGCCAAAATTCTCAAAGCATTAGTCGATCAAGAGAAACCGCAATTGATCATGTTAGGCAAACAAGCAATCGATGACGATTGTGGACAGACTGGGCAAATGCTTGCAGCACTCACGGATCTTTCGCAAGCAACATTTGCATCCAAAATAACCTTGTCCGATGGCAAAGCACAGGTCACTCGCGAAGTGGATGAAGGACTAGAAACAATCGCAATCACGCTACCGGCGATCATCACCGTCGACTTACGCCTAAATGAACCGCGTTATGTGACGCTGCCTAACATCATGAAGGCAAAGAAAAAACAAATAGACATCACAACACCTCTCGCACTCGGCATTGATATCACTCCCCGGTTAACGACGCTTAAAGTTACCGAGCCACCTAAGCGCAGTGCCGGCATCATGGTGCCCGATATCACAACCTTAATCGACAAACTAAAAAACGAAGCGAAGGTGATCTAAATGACCGTACTTGTGATTGCTGAACACGATAACCATGTGCTCAAACCATCCACATTCAATACCATCACAGCCGCTCAATCTTGCGGACAAGATATCCACATACTTGTGGCAGGCTGGCAGTGCGATGCAGTCGCCCAAAAAGCTGCACAAATTGCAGGCATTAACAAAGTGCTGCATACTGAGGCGCAACACTTGAGTGCGCCTCTGGCTGAAAACATCACCGCACAAATTGTCGCCATCATCCACAGTAATCCCAGTTACACCCATTTACTTGCACCGGCAAACACCAGCGGCAAAAATTTTATGCCACGCGTCGCAGCCAAACTGGATATGGCGCAAATTTCTGATGTTATCCGCATTGAAGACAGCCATACATTTGTCCGTCCTATCTATGCTGGCAATGCGATTGCGACTGTACAGACGAATGATGCAATCAAAATATTAACCGTACGCACCACTGCTTTTCCCGCAGCATCGTTATCCACACAACATGCCCCTATCGAAAAAATCGCCGCAGTCAACGATACCGGACTCTCCCTCTCCATGGGGTGTGAGACCGTGCCATCCAGCCGACCTGAGCTTACATCGGCACGCGTCGTCGTATCCGGCGGACGAGGACTTGGGTCTAGCGAGAATTACAGCAATCTTATTGAACCTCTCGCTGATAAATTGAGCGCAGCCATGGGCGCTTCCCGCGCTGCCGTTGACGCCGGCTTTGTCGCAAATGAATACCAAGTTGGGCAAACCGGGAAAATTGTTGCTCCCGAGCTTTATATTGCTGTGGGTATCTCCGGAGCGATTCAACATTTAGCCGGGATGAAAGAGTCTAAAGTTATTGTGGCTATCAATAAAGATCCTGATGCACCTATTTTTGGTGTTGCTGACTACGGACTGGTGGGTGATTTATTTGAACTCATTCCTGCTTTAACAAAAGCCCTGCCATAATATTTTTAACGCAAAACCTTGCATCCGACGAAAACCCTCGCTGCCTTACAAATAAACGCAGCGGGGTAATCGTAAAGTGCGTAACGCAGCTGCTATTTTGGCAATGCGCTGTACGCAAGCGTGCGTCACCACGCGCGCACGTACGCAACAAATAAGGCTCGTTATTGCATCACCTCCCTCTTATCCTAAAACGTGCAAACACGATGCAAGAATATATCCACTGTAAATAAACACCATCAGTACGCCGTACTAAATTCAGAAAAGGTTGAGAGATGAACTACATTGCCCCAATCAAAGATATGCTATTTGTTATGCACAACCTGGCAGACTTATCAGCCGTGTGCGCATTACCCGATTTTAGTGATACCGAACCTGAACTCGCACAAGCAGTACTCGACGAAGCGGCAAAATTTTCGCAGAGCATTTTTTCACCTCTCAACCAAAGTGGTGATCAATATCCGAGCACTTACAAAGACGGCGCAGTTACCACCTCACCTGGGTTTAAAAAAGCATTTTCGCAATTTTGCCAAGCAGGTTGGCAAAGCATGGTGCATCCCCAGCGCCTTGGTGGACAAGGCTTACCACGCTTAATCGCCAATGCATGTAATGAAATGTTTAACGCCGCCAACTTATCGCTTTCTCTTTGTCCGATGTTAAGTGACGGTGTTATTGAAGCATTACTGGCCGTTGGCAGCACCGCACAGCAGCAACAAATTATTCCCGCGTTAATGACGGGCAAAGCAACGGGCACCATGAATCTCACCGAACCCCAAGCGGGATCGGATCTTGCCATGGTACGCACACGCGCGCAGATTCAAGAAGATGGCAGCTATAAAATCTCGGGTACCAAAATTTATATTAGCTACGGTGAACATGATTTAACGGAAAACATCATCCACTTAGTATTGGCACGTACCCCGCACGCCCCTGAAGGCGTCAAGGGTATTTCCCTTTTTATGGTACCTAAATGGCTGATCAATGCAGATGGATCGCATGGTCAGCGCAACGACGTGCACTGTGTGTCGATTGAACACAAACTGGGCATCAAAGCCAGTCCCACCGCCGTACTGCAATTTGGTGACCAGGGTGGCGCCACAGGCTATATCGTCGGCACAGAAAATCGGGGCTTAGAGTATATGTTCATCATGATGAACACGGCGCGCTTCGCGGTCGGTACACAGGGTATCGCTATCGCTGAGCGAGCTTACCAAAACGCGGTTCACTATGCTCGTGAACGCATTCAAGGCAAAGATCTGTCCGGTTCCGCCACCCCCGTTGCAATCATCCATCATCCCGATATCAAACGGATGTTGATGACCATGCGTGCAACGATCGAAGGTGCACGCGCTATAGCCTACGTCAGTGCCGCTGCATGCGACCTCGCACACCACCACACAGATATGCGTATACGTGAAGAAAACCGCGCTTTTTATGCACTCATGGTGCCCATTATCAAAGGCTATTGCACAGAAATGGCAACGGAGGTAGCCAGTCTCGGTGTGCAAGTACATGGGGGAATGGGGTATATCGAAGAAACCGGTGCCGCACAGCTATACCGTGATGCCCGTATTTTATCGATTTATGAAGGCACCACCGCCATCCAAGCCAATGACTTAGTACAACGCAAAACCGTACACGACGGCGGCGCTGCGGTACGGTCACTCTGCGCGCGTATCATCGAGACGGAAACCGCGCTCGCACACCACGGTAAAGCAGCGATGGCCCAGCAGCTCGCCCAGGGACGTCACGCCATCGAACAAGTTCTCACTTATCTGTTAAGTCATATCGATACAGACACTAAAGCGGTCTTCGCAGGCAGCGTGCCCTACTTAAAACTAATGGGCATCGTCTGCTGTGCATGGCAACTCGCTCGCGCTACGCTGGCAGCACTTACGCACTTAAGCAAAGACCCAGCGTTTTACCAAGCCAAAATAATGACCGTCGAGTTTTTTTACCAATCTATTTTGGTGCAGTCGAGCAGTTTAGCGGAGATGATTATCCATGCCGGGGCAGCAACCATTGCCTTACCTACCGAACAATTTTAATTAAATATTTAACCCAATAATATATCGCCTTAAAAACGACCTAGGGTTTTTACCAATGTCAATATAAGGGTTTTCACTGAGAAACACTTATATAAAACGAGACACTTAACGCGCCGAGTTTGCATTTTATTTTTTACTATCTCATTAGAAGTTTAATACCATAAAAATTAAATTCCGATATCACATTATTATGTAGCCATTAAATATCAACACAAAACACCCCGCCCCCTAAAAGGTTGATCACCTACACCAAGGATATTATTAAATATTGGAAAATAAAGTGTAGATTTATTATCGCTTGTAAATTATATTTACAAGCGATATTTTTTATAAAACCTCCGAATAAATATATTTTATTGCATCCCTCTAAAAACCAAGGGATTATTCAAATATAAAATCAAGAGATTTTACTTACAGAAATCTCTCTTATTAGCTCAACTCAATTCACGACAAATAACATTAGTCGAGCAAATTTATTACGCATATAACTATATCAGGGAGATATATTATGCTAAACATCAATAATAGACACGCATACATTAATAGCTATTCTCAACAAGCCTTAGATAAAACACATCAACTTAATAAAGAAAGCACCATCAAATTAAATGGTGACCACATACCTTTTGAATCATTAAAATTTCACCTATTTGATACAGAAAAAATTGCTCATGGTGGACAAGGCAATATCTATATACTTTCAGACGAAAATGGAAAGAAATACGCTGGGAAAGTTTTTAATCAGGAACATTATTTACTAAAAGAACAATCTGCTTACAAAAAAATAGGCAGCCACCCTAATATCGTTAACTATCATGGCACCACATCCATTAATGGGAAAACGTATTTAGTTACAGAACTTGTTAATGGCGACACTTTAAAGAATTTCATTCATAAATGTGATGACTTTTGTAAAAGCCATCCTAAGGATATAAACCATATTGCCGAAATTAAATTAATTTTTGCAAAACAACTTATTTCAGCATTAAATCATTTAGAAGAAAAAGGATTAAGTCACGCTGACATCAAACCAGAAAATATCCTAGTAGCAAACGATGGAAAAATAAAATTAATTGATTTTGGCATGCTAACGAAAGCAACGAATCAGATAAGTAATACCTTAGGTACAGCAAACTATTTAGCACCAGAGCTCATTGTAATAAAAGGCGATAGCTCAAAAATTGATAGTTTTGCAACAGCCAATGTTTTACTAGAATTAGTAACTGGATTTAAGTTACATCAAAGTTACGCTAAATTCGAACGAAACCATCATCATCAAAATGACAAATTACTCAAGAAAGGTACACATGCCAAAAGCAGTTTAAATCCTATGCTCGCAGCAGGAATGCATTTTACTCTGAGGAGGAAGCTACCGTCGATGGATCAATTAAGCGCCTCGGGGGAATTTTTTCCAAGCAATTTAAATAAAGAGATAGCTAATAAACAAAAAATCCATGAAGAACTACGCAACAATATTATTAAGCCATTGCAATTACTAGAATCAAAAAATCGTGCGAGTATTAAAGAAATAAGCCTAGCAGTTGAAACAATGGCCAGCAACTATATAAATAAAAAAACCGAGGAAGAAGCCTTATCTCTGTTTAATAAAATTAGTAATAAAAAATTACCATCAGAATCAAAATTAGCTTTATTCCATTATCCATCGCTCAATCCCTCATTTGATACAAAACGACCGCTCGCTCCTATCGCTGCGTCGCCCCGCCCTGTGTTCAATGAGATACTTTTTAAACCACAGCCCCCCGCATCACCCAGTATGTCCACAGCGAGTTCATTAAATGCAAGGTCCTCCTTGGATATCAACTCAAGCACCTCCTCAGGTATCGCTTCAGATAATCAATCAAATATCACCTCAAATAAATCGCTAACTGGGCAAAGCAGTTCATCAGATATCTCCTCCGATAGATTCTCCCATCTCTCCTCGGAATCGGTATCTGATTTAACGTCAACCACCCAAGCACATCCTCACAGTAAATATGCTTTAGTCGCAAAAACAGATGCGTCATCCAATCCAACAGAATATGAGTTAATTGATAAAGAATACTTAACGTCTAGCCATACAAAGTTTGATCTTGCCCCTCCGCCGTACAGAACCCGCATATCTAGCTAAAAATAATAAAGCGCGAGGCATTGCTCTCAAGGCCTCACCCAGATATGCGAATAATAACCTAGGGTTTTCACTAACCCCATACTAAGGGTTTATACTAAGAATCATTTTTCTGATTTAATCCACTAAACGGCGCGCAAAAATTGAATGCTAATAAGCATTCAATTTTTTTATTAACTGTATCAAATGGAAATAGTTTATGTTTGCACTATCTTCTTTGTCAAAGCCTCTAACTCGGTTATGTGGTACGCCATATGACAAAAAATCAGAAGAATCCACCAACAATATATCAACTTCTCAAGAAAAAATAATATTTACACCTGCTAGCGAAAAACCATTTGCCGAAGGAAGCGAAGGTAGCGTGTATTTATTGCATGATCAGTATGGCGGAAAATATGCAGGGAAAAAATTTCAAACAGAACAACACCTACAAAAAGAGCTTCAAATTTATCAATATTTAGGTGAGCACCCAGGTATTGTAACGTGCTATGGCGCAACCACTATTAATAATAAACCTTTCTTAATAATGGATTATATTGATGGTGGAAATATGAGAGGATTTATTGAAAAATGCGATTTGTTTTGCAAAAAATTTCCTAAAGATATACAGGGCATTAATCAACTTAGAGTATTACTTGCCAACCAGCTTATTTCAACATTATTCTTTTTAGAAAAAAAAGGAATAAGCCACGCAGATCTTAAACCAGAGAATATCGTTCTATCAAAAAATGGGAATATAAAAATCGTTGATTTTGGATTATTTAAACTCGCATCAGCGCCGACTCAAGCCAAAATACATGGCACGCTTGACTATATTGCACCAGAGATTCTCCACAGTAAACAAGAAGATTTTTTTGGAGCCGATGCATATTCTTCTGCCAATGTTTTACTAGAATTACTCACTGGCTTTAGATTAAGACAAAATTATTCTGAATTATCGCATTACAATGAGCTGAAAAAAGAGTTTCTTGGAAAATATACAAAAGAAGATTTAGACAAAAAGATTAAAGAAGGTTTAATAAAATTAAACAACAATACCCCACCGCCATCGATCGATATACTTGGGGTTACTGGCTCATTTTTCCCTAAAACCACAGAATATACATCTCCTTTATCAACCACGACAGATGATAAATTAAATAGCATATTGCGTAATGATATTATCAAACCACTACAAATACTCAACATAAGAAATCGCTCATCTATGGAATATGTTCACAATATCATCACCCAAACACGCACAAAATATATTAGCATTACAGAAAGAAAAGATGCTTTTTATTTATTTGAGAAAATAAATAACTATAGACCACGCACTGCCGTAACAAACCAACCCCCTGACTATAGAAACTACGCTCTCATCAAAAAAATCCCCGAGTCAGAGGAGTTTTCATTAATTCCTATTGAGAAAAAACAAAAAAATGCGATTGAGTTTCAACTTAACCCTATCAATATAAAACAAAAATATCCTAATTACAGAAACAACAAACCATTTAAAAAATAATTTAAATATGCCATTAATGGTATATTTAAATTAAGCGGTATATTAATAAAAGAGATTACCCAAGTAAAAAGTTCAGCACTGATAGCGTGCCAACGCTAAATCGGCAAAAGCAATGGCGGGAGGCCGAGAAGAAATTAAATCCGCAATCAAGCTTGCTGAACCACAGGCCATAGTCCACCCAAGGGTGCCATGGCCTGTATTTAGCCACAAACCACTAATCGCTGTCGGACCAACGATAGGCGTACCATCCGGCGTCATCGGCCGTAACCCTGCCCAAAGTGCATCATCACCAGCCAAATGCGCGCCCTGCGGAAATAAGTCACTTAACACCCGCCGCAATGTTTGCCCCTTAGACATATCTAACGCCGTATTAAAACCAACAATATTCGCCATCCCACCTACACGAATACGTTGATCAAACCGGGTGATAGCAACCTTATAAGTCTCATCAAGTACAGTTGAAATAGGCGAGGCCAACTCAGAGGCCACAGCCGCGGTGATGGAATATCCTTTAACCGGATAAATAGGCAGAGCAACAATATCGCGTAACAACGAAGCCGAAAAACTCGCCAAAGCAACGACAACCGTATCAGCAACAATGCGCGCGGAGCGCAACTCACGCCCGACACCGGCGCAGGTATGTACAGCGTGAATGCGTCCACCTAGCACATCCAAATGAGTCACTTCTGTTTGATATTGAAACTGTACGCCGAGATCTTGCGCACGCTGCGCCAGCTTCAGCGTAAAAGCACGGCAATCTCCAGTCTCATCATCTGGTAAATGCAAGCCACCTGATAACCTCACACGTGCTGTCACAAGTGCTGGCTCAATCGTCGTCAAATCCCTTGCAGATAAAAGAGTATGTGCAATCCCCGCCTCACGTAACACAGCGATATCGCGCGCGCTCTGATCAAACTGTTGCTGCGTACGAAACACCTGTAAAGTCCCCTGCTGGCGACCTTCATAAGTAATCCCCGTTGCATCGCGTAACTCACGTAAACAATGACGACTATAGTCAGCCAATCGCAGCATACGTGATTTATTAATCGCATAACTACGGGCATTGCAATGACGCAGCATCTGAAACATCCATTGCCACTGAAACCAGCTGCCATCCAGTCGAATCGCAAGCGGCCCCTGCTTTTGTAATAACCATTTAATCGCTTTAAAAGGCATGCCCGGCGCTGCCCAAGGCGTGGAATAACCTGTCGAGAGTTGCCCCGCATTTGCAAAACTCGTTTCTTGCGCAGCACCCGCATGCCGTTCAATTACCGTCACCTCATGGCCCGCGCACGCTAAATAATAAGCACTTGTTACGCCGATAACACCCGCACCGAGAACAACTACACGCATGATCGACCCCTAACAAAACCACGGCTGATAGTGCTTTTATTTATTCAACCCAAGCGCATTCATTACCACACCCACATTAAACAAATGCCCCACCGTAAAGCCCCAGGTGCGCAACTTCTTGCGACTGCGCGTAAAAAATTTGCTCAAAACCAATCGCCAACCCCGCCATCATGATCGTGGTTCCGATAAACAAAGTAGCCACCACGACAATAATTGCGCCCCAACCATGGGCACTCACTTTCTGAGAACATGGATTATGTCGTGTATCCCACTGAACATCTGGACATAAACCGTACATCAAAGCACTCACCCAGCCGCTCAATACCCCAATCGCCCCACCTAACACGAATACCCATCCCATCACATTCTGTAAGGTCAATACATTCAATAGATAAACACCCAGCATCCACGCCCATCCTAAAGGCATATGCACCCAAGCATAACGATCTCGCCAGCCATATAAGTAAAAACGGTGCAAGCCAAAGCTACCAAATAAAGCGGCCAAAATAGCCGCCAAGGTCTTAGAGTGGTGAGAAGATGTCATCGCTTTAGAAATAGGTCCTTAACCAACCTATTTTAGGTGTTAAAACAAAAAAATGTAAATCGGTTGACAAACCTAGCTTCCTTACACAAAATTCGCCCCCCACACCCAGAGATCGCCCTAGCCATGCCGCATTCGAGTAAGCCCACCCCCATTAAGGAAGGGACCCTTGCCCATGGCATAAAAATTTCAAGCTCAGTACTCAGTAACACGCAACATCGTGCAAAATCGAGTATACGTAGCAAACGACACAAACCCGCCCTATCCAAATAGGAGATACCGGTGAATCATCACGATATGCGACAGTTTGATCTTATTAAGTTTGCCCGCGCCCACGCTCACCAAGACGTCCCCCTAACGGGAAAGCTGCTATTAGCGGAATTGCCACGCCTATTTGCAGAAAATGCTGAAGATGCGCCCGACACCCCTCCTATTCTCTGGTCTTTACAAAACACGCATCATCCTCGAATAGGAGAACACAGCCGGCGGCTATGCGTCGCATTGCAACTAGAGGCGCACATATGGCTTACTTGTCAACGCTGCTTACAACCCTACCTACATACTTTGTCGCTGAACAATACGTTTGAACTGATGAAAACTGAAGCCGAGGCCGAGGCGGCGCCTATCGAAGAAGATGACGTTGACCCTATTGTCGGATCCCATCAGTTTGATTTACTGGGTTTAATTGAAGAAGAATTACTCTTAGCCTTACCCCTGGTACCGCGACACGAGGTATGTGCCCACCCTGCTTTAGCAACCCTACCCATCAGTTCGCTCCCAACAGAAGAAGCAGGACGGCCATCCCCCTTTGCGCAATTAGCCATCCTGCAAACCAAAAAGGGGGCGCAATAAGCTTGGGGGTCTATATAACGCCAATTACTTTGCTACTACGCTCGCTTTGCCCGTCCTTATGCCAGCAAAAACCGTGCTTACAGCTTGTTTTGGCCGACTATTTTTGTTTATCACGCAAGTATTTTTGATAAGCGAGCTTATTTTAAGCCGCAAAGCGATGGGTAATTCTTTTAGCTGTGATAGAATCCCCCGCTTAATTTGGAGTTGAGAATCATGGCTGTCCAACAAAATAAAAAATCCCCGTCCAAACGCGGTATGCATCGCTCACACGATTTTCTCGTGGCGCCGTCGCTATCGATTGAGCCCACTTCAGGCGAAGTTCACTTACGCCACCACGTAAGCCAAAATGGCTTTTACCGTGGTCGTAAAGTCATTAAGACCAAAAACGACTAATACTGGTTATATGACGGCACCTTAAGAGTATCCACTCTGGTGCCATTTGTTGGGCTTAATTGGGCGAGAGACCCCTTATGTGCGCATGACTGTCAAGCTTGCAGTTGATTGCATGGGTGGTGACGTTGGCTGCACTGTCACACTTCCTGCCATCCTCAATTTTGTAAACCGTCACCCCGACGCTCACGTCGTCGCAGTTGGGCACCTTGAGCAAATGCAAAAAGCGTTAGAGCACCTACACGCACTCGCTCACCCCCAGATTACGTTAATGCATGCCAGCGAGACAGTGCTGATGGATGACTCCATCGAAACTGCGCTACGTAGAAAAAAAGACTCATCAATGCGCGTCTGTGCGACTTTAGTTAAAGAAAACAAAGTCGACGCTTTTATTTCCGCAGGCAATACAGGCGCATTAATGGCCGTATCACGCTACGTTCTCAAAACGCTGGACGGAATTGACCGACCCGCTATTGCCAGTGCGCTGCCCAATGAAAAAGGCGGTACAACAACGCTGCTTGATTTAGGCGCAAACGTTGACTGTGAGCCCATGCATTTACTGCAATTTGCACAAATGGCCTCTGTATTAGTCAACACAATGGAGAATCGGCCGCACCCCACTGTGGGACTACTTAATGTAGGTGAAGAGGCCATCAAAGGAAATGACACAGTCAAACAAGCGGGTGAACTCTTACGCGCCAGCACACTTAACTTCTATGGCAATGTAGAAGGCAATGATATTTTTTTGGGAACAACCGATATCGTCGTCTGCGATGGCTTTGTCGGCAACGTTTCGCTCAAAGTAACAGAAGGCTTAGCAAAAATGATTGCAGGCCTAGTCCGCCAAGAGTTTAGCCGCCATTGGTGGACCAAACTGCTCGCGCTATGTGCCGCTCCCGTCCTCTTACGTATCCGCAAACTGGTCGACCACCGCCGCTATAATGGTGCCGTTTTACTAGGCTTACGCGGACTGGTGATCAAAAGCCACGGCTCAGCCGACACCTATGCGTTTGAGTGGGCAATTAAACGAGCCTATAGCGGTGTAAAAAATAAAACTGTGGCACGTATCGCCACTGCATTTTTAAGCAACAGTCCAGATACATCACACACTGCCGCGCCGCCGCCATGACCCTATATGCAAAAATCACCGGCACAGGTTCCGTGCTACCCCCCCGCCGCGTCAGCAACCAAGAGCTTACGCTTGAACTTGCCTCACTCGGCATTGAAACCAGCGATGAATGGATTGTTTCGCGAAGCGGTATCTCATTTCGCCACTTTGCCTGCGCCGAAACACTAACAAGCGATCTGGCAACCCAAGCCGCACAACGCGCACTCACAGCAGCGCAACTTGACCCACAAAAAATTGACCTTATTATTGTGGCCACCTCCACCCCCGACCACTTGGGTGGCTTCCCCAGTACCGCTTGCGTAGTACAAGAAAAACTAGGCATTCACAACAATTGCGCCGCCTTTGATTTGCAAGCCGTGTGCTCTGGTTTTATCTACGCCTTATCGGTTGCAGATAAATTTATTCGTGCCGGCATGCATCAACATGTTCTTGTCATCGGCGCAGAAATTTTTTCACGTATTCTCAACTTTAAAGATCGCGGCACCTGTGTTTTATTCGGAGATGGCGCAGGCGCGGTTGTGCTCTCTGCACATAAGGAGCCTGGTCTACTCGCCACAACGCTACATGCCGATGGCCGATATCGCAATATCTTATGTGTGCCCGGTAGCGTGGGTGCCGGCGCCCTACAAGGGCAAGCATTTCTACATATGGATGGGCCCGCTGTATTTAAATTTGCCGTCCATGTGCTAGATAAAGTAGCCCAAGAAGTACTCACACTCGCTGGCCTAGATACCCAAGCAATCGATTGGTTGATTCCTCATCAAGCTAATTTACGCATTATGCAAAGCACCGCAAAAAAACTAGGGGTCCCACCAGAAAAAATGATCATTACCGTCGATCAGCATGGCAACACCTCAGCGGCATCTATTCCTCTCGCACTAGATAGCGCTGTGCGTGATGGCCGTGTTAAAGCCGGTCAACATGTTCTTCTTGAGGGTGTGGGGGGTGGGTTTACGTGGGGTGCCGCGCTATTACGTATGTAATGCAATCGTCTCAAACAGACCTTATCCAAAGTCCGCTTAAATATATGCGTAATCCACACATCCAGCCGGCACGCCCACGCTCAGTTTGCTGCCCCTTATTGCCTACAGATCCCCCTCAATAACCAAGGCATATACAAATAAACCGACTGCCTACTCATGCATCCTCCTCTTAATATTACACAATGCATGTATTCGATTAACGTATATCCGCAAACAAAATGGCACAGCCAAGACCGTGCAACATACGTTATCGCACCAATATCGTTTACGTCAGCCATGCTTTGTACACCACACCACCCCTCACATGGAAAGACAATCTGCCCCGCAGATAAGCGCCGCTATGACCAAAGCAAATGACGATGACTGCATAACAGCGGCGAGCCGTCTAAAAACAAGGTACGCACATATATATAAAGCACATGGGTATTACGCGCACCGCGCAATGCCGTATTTGGCTCGTAGCGTAAATGGGCTACTGATCTTAGGTGAAAAAACGATATCGGCACGCTACCCCGCTAAGCACACGGTGTTGACGCACATCATTCCCAAAAAAATGTCACTCCATAAAGGAATACACCGTTGAAACTCGCATTTATTTTTCCTGGGCAAGGCTCGCAATCAGTCGGCATGCTTGACGGCTTCGCCGATGATCCATTCGTTCAATCAACACTCGAAGAAGCAAGCAAGGTATTGGGCGAAAATATCGCACAATTAATTGCCCAAGGCCCAGCCGACACCTTATCGCTGACCACCTACACACAGCCGGTTATGCTCACCGCGGGTATTGCTATTTATCGCGCTTGGTGCGCAGCAGGCGGTATCGCGCCCGCAATGGTGGCCGGACACAGTCTAGGTGAATACACCGCCCTCGTCGTCGCACAGGCGTTAAGCTTTGCCGATGCCCTGCCTTTAGTCAGATTTCGCGCACAAGCCATGCAAGAAGCAGTACCTGTCGGATCAGGAGGAATGGCAGCCATTTTAGGACTAGATAATGACGCAGTACGCGCACTATGCCGCCAAGCAAGTCATAGCGGTTTGGTCGAAGCCGTTAATTTTAATGCCCCGGCTCAAGTCGTGATTGCAGGCACCAAAGAAGGTGTGGCCGCAGCCTGCGAACTAGCCAAACAACAAGGCGCTAAGCGTGCAGTACGACTACCGGTTTCCGCACCCTTTCACTCTTCATTAATGGCCAATGCAGCGTTACGTCTACGTACAAAACTACAAGATACATCGTGCAACACGCCCGTGATTCCCGTTATTAACAATGTGGATGTCAAAATAGAAAATGATAGCGAAGCTATCAAAGATGCCCTTATACGGCAAGCAGCTGCACCCGTCATGTGGACACAAACAATCGAAGCAATGGCCCATGCAGGCGTGACCCATATCTTTGAATGTGGGCCAGGGAAAGTCTTAGCGGGACTCACTAAGCGCATCAATCCCAATATTGTCAGCGCCGCTATCACTGACCCTAAATCATTGCAAGATGCTCTCGCTTTATTAGCTCCCTATCGATAGGAAAAATATGCCTTCATTAGAAAATAAAATTGCACTCGTAACGGGCGCATCCCGTGGCATTGGGCGTGCAATCGCCGCCGCACTCGCACGTGCCGGCGCAACGGTAATTGGTACAGCCACCTCTGAATCAGGCGCACAAAAAATCCATGCTGAACTCACCGCAATAGGACCCGCTCATCAAGGAATGGTATTAGATGTCAATGATGTAAGCGCGTGCGAACACATGTTTGAACATATCTTACAAACCCATCATGGCCTACATATTTTGGTCAACAATGCCGGCATTACCCGCGACCAACTCGCCTTGCGTATGAAGGATGAAGACTGGTCAGCCGTCATCAATACCAATTTAACCTCTGTCTTTCGTCTATCACGCGCAGCCCTTAAACCCATGATCAAAGCACGCGAAGGACGCATTATCAACATCACCTCTGTTGTGGGTCATACAGGCAACCCCGGTCAAGCCAATTACGCCGCAGCAAAAGCGGGCGTGACCGGTATGAGTCACGCACTTGCTCAAGAAATTGGCACCCGTAACATCACTGTCAACTGTATTGCACCAGGCTTTATTGCAACCGATATGACCGATGCTTTATCTGATAGCCAACACGCCGCACTACAAACGCAAATTCCGTTGCGCCGATTAGGGCAGCCCGAGGATATTGCCCATGCTGCGGTATTTCTCGCCTCCTCAGAAGCAAGCTATATCACCGGTACCACTTTGCATGTAAATGGTGGGCTTTGGATGAACTAATACCTCCCACAAAATAATCCAAACACACCGCACACCTACTCACCTAGCATGCGCTATTGCCTAAAACAGTGCGGTAAGTGGCATAGCGCACGGCATAGCAGTGAGTCCATCCGTTGCACACCAACGCATTTCAAAAAAATGCAATAACGTAACGACATCTTCCGCGGGCATCCCGCACACCCCATCAAACACGATGCTTAACCCAGCATGGCACCCTTCAGCATTGACTAAGCAACACCCTACATGACCCCAAGCAACACCCTTAGACTCGACCACCGAGTTCTTCACTTCTATATTCTGTACATACCGCAATCAGATCTCACAGACATCGCCCGCCTATATCCTCATCTAAAATGGCTGAACAAACCTACTTCCTCAGCAGACAAACACCTCGTTTACCTCAACAATAAAATCAGATGCCCTCATGGTGTCGACATAACGCCCCCCCTCTTTTACTTTAAAAAATAAGATTTTTTACAAAATAAAAAAATCTAAATTTTGTCGCCGCAACTATCTATCGCCCCCGCCAGCGCAAGCCATCCCCTACCTAAACGCGACATATAGCCGCCCATCCGACGGAATTTGCTCCGCCCCCCTCGCGTAAACCTGTTACAATGCGGCCACTTTTTTCCCCTGGAGGTTATATGGAAAGTATCGAGCAACGCGTAAAGAAAATTGTTGCTGACCAGCTTGGCGTTACCGAAGCCGACATCAAGAATGAATCTTCTTTCACGGATGACTTAGGTGCTGACTCCTTAGATACAGTTGAGCTCGTTATGGCACTTGAAGAAGAGTTCAATATGGAAATTCCCGATGAAGAGGCAGAGAAAATCTCTACCGTAGAGCAAGCTATTCAATATGCAAGCAAACATGCAAAATCTTCAGCAGACGAACTGAAATAAAAAATTTGCCGTCATCTAAGCTAATCTTGCATGTGACTCTTTCATATGCAGCTTGGCTAGTATCGTAAGATTTTCATTCCCATTTCCCAAGGATCATCGTGACACGTCGTCGAGTCGTTGTGACTGGTTTAGGTGTGGTTTCTCCCGTTGGTAACACAGTCGAGCAAAGCTGGGCTAATTTGCTCGCAGGCCAGTCAGGCGTGGCTACCATCAGCAAGTTTGACCATTCGGCATTGCCCGTCCACTTTGCGGGAGAAGTCAAAAACTTCTCCGTGCTGGACTACCTTTCCGAAAAAGAGTCCCGCCATATGGACACTTTTATTCACTACGGGTTAGCTGCTGGCATACAAGCCGTACGCAATAGCGGTCTCGAAGTGAGCGAACAAAATGCCGAACGCATCGGCGTCGCGGTCGGTTCAGGTATTGGTGGGTTGCCTTCTATTGAAGACACACACACCGAACTACTAAATCGCGGCCCAAGGCGCATCTCACCTTTTTTTATCCCTAGCACCATTATCAATATGATTTCGGGGCACCTCAGCATCCGCTTTGGCTTTAAAGGTCCTAACATTGCCGTAGCAACTGCGTGCACCACAGGTCTGCATAGCATTGGCCTGGCAGCACGACTCATTCAATACGGTGACGCCGATGTCATGATTGCAGGAGGCGCTGAGTCATGCATCTGCCCACTCGGCGTGGGTGGATTTGCGGCGGCACGCGCCCTTTCTACACGCAATGATGATCCCACACGTGCCTCATGTCCCTGGGATCGTAATCGCGACGGTTTTGTTTTGGGCGAAGGTGCCGGTGTAATGGTGCTCGAAGAATACGAATCAGCCAAAAGCCGGGGCGCCAAAATATATGCTGAGGTCTGTGGTTTTGGTATGAGCGCGGATGCTTACCATATGACCGCACCCTCAATGGATGGTCCCCAGCGCTGCATGGAAACCGCGATACGCAACGCCGGCATTACGCACAATCAAATCCAATATATGAATGCCCATGGCACATCCACGCCACTGGGGGATAAAAACGAAACTGATGCGATTAAAGCGGTATTCGGTGAGCATGCCCGCACCCTGGTAGTCAACTCAACTAAGTCCATGACCGGGCATTTACTCGGTGGCGCAGGCGGTATCGAATCGGTATTTAGTGTACTAGCGCTACACCACCAAGTTTCACCACCAACGATCAACTTGCATGAGCCTGATCCAGAATGTGACCTCGATTATTGCGCCAATGAAGCACGTCAGCTCAAAATCAACTATGCCTTAAAAAATAATTTTGGCTTTGGTGGTACAAACGGTAGTCTTATATTTGGCAAAATTTAAAGTAATTGCACAGTTTTTCATCGTGCCAATTTGTACTGGATCGTCTTTTTCCAGCCCCCTAAGGGTAGACTAAAACAGTGGCGAGAGCGCAACCTCTCTCGCTACGATTGTTTTGGAAACCCCTAGGAAATTTCAGTGAGTGAACGCAACACAGATCAGCTGTTAGTTGCGCGCGTACAGCAAGGTGATCAGCGCGCTTTCGGATTACTGGTAACAAAATATCAGAAGAAAGTTATCCATTTAGTTGCCCGCTTCGTCTACGACGCTCATCTCACCGAGGATATCTCTCAAGATGTATTTATCCGGGCATATCGCGCCTTACCTTCATTTCGAGGTGATGCCGCTTTTTACACATGGCTTTACCGCATTACTATCAATACCGCTAAAAATCACTTAATCACGCAAGATAGCGGGAAAAACAAATGCATTAAAAATACGATCGATTTTGATGAAGTATTCACGCAATGTGAAGCGCTGCATGAGATCAGCACTCCCGAAGGTATTTTGCATAGCAAACAACTTGCTCGCACCGTCAACCAAGCTATCTATTCACTTTCTGAAGAGTTACGGAGCGCCATTGTTTTGCGCGAAATCGACGGGCTGAGTTACGAAGAAATTGCCCTATCCATGCAGTGCTCCATTGGCACCGTACGCTCACGTATATTCCGTGCGCGCGAGCTTATCGCAAAAAGGCTACGCCCATTATTAGACAGACAAGACAATAAGCGCTGGTAACTCTGTGTTAAAAAACCACCCTAATAAAGCGGTGTATAAGATAGTAAGTAGCAAAGATACCTTGCACCAAAATCCACATGGGCGGCCAAGTAGCATGCTCAGTCTCTCTGCTGTATTAGCAATCGCACTTAATGAATACATAAGTCTATTAGACTGATAAGACGGGAAACCAATCGCCTCACTTTAAGCAACCTCTATCCGGCTCTATTTACCTTATGCAATCAATAAGCCACAGGGACAGGATCCAAACTGCGCCACAGATACCAAGTCGCTACTGTGCGCCAGGGCTCCCAATTAGCCGCAACCTCCCGCGCCTCGCTACGTGTCACCGGCTCATCACTAAAATAATTACGCGAGATTGCTCTAAGTAGCCCAAGATCATCTAATGGCAATACATTGGGACGCATCAAGTTAAAGATCAAATACATTTCCGCAGACCAACGTCCTACCCCTCGGATTAAGGTCATCTCTTTAATAACTGCTTCATCCTCCATCTCGGACCAATTATTGGCATTCACCGTGCCCGCAGAAAAATGTTGAGCCAAGTCAAAAATATACTCAGTCTTACGTCGCGATACACCACATGCAGCAAGCTGCTCACTCGCTAGGGCTAACACTCGCTCCGCAGAAAAATGGGTACATGCCGTCACCAAACGATCCCACACTGTTTGTGCAGCTTTCACCGAAATTTGCTGTCCTACAATTGTGCGCGCTAAAGTAGTGAAAGGATCTCCGCGCGACATCAACTGGGCCGGCCCGCATAGTGGGATCAATTTACGCAGAATGCGATCTCGTTTCATTAGGTCAGCACACGCATCATGCCAATAATCTGGGCACGACAATACCGGCGCTACCACATCGTTCTTATGCTGCGTCATAGCGGTTTTTTTAGGGGTAGGGGGTTTGTTGCCATCAAGCGGTGAAGAGAGCACAATCAACTTCGCCTCCATTGCGTCATACCACCGGCTTTATCCTCAAGCACAATACCAAGCGCCAGCAATTCTTCGCGAACACGATCCGCCAAAAGAAAATCTTTGGCTTGCTTTGCATTCGCACGAACTTGGATGCGCCGAATAATCTCCGCCTCGTCAATCATCGTAGCCGCACGACTCCCTTTTTGTAAAAAGGTATGCGCATCTCGTTGCAATAAACCCAGCACACCACCCAAAGCACGCAGTTGCTTAGCCAAATTAACACCTGCATCGCGATTCACCTGCGTAACCAAATCAAATAAAACAGCGACCGCTTGCGGCGTATTAAAGTCGTCATTCATCGCTGCCGCAAAACGTTGCGCATGCGCTTCCTGCCAATCTACTTGCGTGTGACTAGGCGTCTCTTTTAACGCCGTGTATAAGCGCGTAAGACTCTGGCGCGCATCCTCCAGATGCTCTTCACTATAATTGAGCTGACTACGATAATGTGCACGCAAAATAAAAAAACGCACTACCTCCGCATCGTAGTGCTTGAGCACCTCACGAATCGTAAAAAAATTGCCTAAAGATTTAGACATTTTTTCATCATTAACACGCACAAAGCCGTTATGCATCCAAATATTGACAAAAGGCTTATCAGTCGCACCACATGATTGCGCAATTTCATTTTCGTGATGTGGAAATTGCAAATCAGCCCCCCCCCCATGCAAATCAAAATGATCCCCCAATAAGCGCGTACTCATCGCGGAACACTCAATATGCCAACCCGGGCGCCCCTCACCCCAAGGAGAAGGCCAACGAGATGCAGCCGGCTCATCGGCTTTAGATGATTTCCATAAAACAAAATCAAGAGGGTCTTGCTTACTTTGCTTAGTCGCCACACGCTCACCGGCACGCAAGTCATCAAGCGTCTTGCCTGATAGCTGCCCATAAGATGGAAATTGACGCACCGCGTAATTGACGTCTCCATCGCTTGCCTGGTAAGCCAAGCCCTTGCTGATCAGGGTACCAATCATCGCTTGCATAGGCGCAATATAATCGGTAGCACGCGGCTCATGATCTGGCCGCTCAACCCCCAAGGCATACGCATCTTCGTTCATTGCGGCAATAAAACGATCGGTCAATTGCGTAATCGTCTCGCCATTTTCCTGTGCCCGCTGAATAATTTTGTCGTCAATATCGGTGATGTTACGCACATACGTCACCATGTACCCACTGGCACGTAGCCAGCGCTGCACCATATCAAACACCACCAATACGCGTGCATGACCAATATGACAGTAGTCATACACCGTCATGCCACATACATACATGCGCACATGTCCAGGCACAATGGGAACAAAAAGCTGCTTGTCACGCGTAAGCGTGTTAAAAATATTAAGCGACTGCATAGGTACGTAGTTTTTACAGGGACGAATCAGATTATGTACCGCGCATTGTCACAATGAAGCAGCAGGTTTGCTACAGCACTTGCCAATATAAGGCTGTGCGGTAATACGTGATGTTTTTGCTAGAATGTACGAAGTATAACTTATCCACTTCTTCACTAAGGACGATATCAATGAAAATGCTGCGTTTTTTTATGCTGCTCTGCATTAGTTTTTGTTTGTATAACCAAGCAGCATACGCTTACCCCCAAGTTCAGTTTGACACCACATTTGGGAAATTTGTAGTAGAGCTCAATTCAGATCTAGCCCCTATTTCATCTGAAAATTTTTTACGCTACGTCAAAGAAGGCCACTATGATGACACCGTTTTCCATCGCATCATCAATGGTTTTATGGTGCAAGGCGGGGGATATACAACCAATATGCAAGAAAAACCCACACGCGAGCCTATCCCATTAGAGTCACGCAATAACTTAAAAAACGTCAAAGGCAGTGTTGCTATGGCGCGTACTGCTAACCCTAACTCAGCGACTGCGCAGTTTTTTATTAATGTTGCTGACAATGACTCCCTCGATTATCCTGGCGCCGATGGGCATGGCTACGCAGTATTTGGAAAAATTGTCAGCGGCATGGATGTTATTGACAAGATTCGTGCAGTACCCACGACCTCTTATGGTACCTATCGCAACGTGCCAGCCACGCCCGTTATTATTCAATCAGCCAAACAAATTTCTCAATAAGGATTGTTATGTCACACGTCGCACTTCACACCAATTTCGGCATCATCACTTTAGCGCTCAATACCGAAAAAGCGCCTAATACCGTTAGCAATTTTTTAAGCTATGTTGCCAAAGAACATTACAACAACACCGTTTTTCATCGTGTCATCAAAGGTTTTATGATCCAAGGCGGCGGCATGGACTCAAATATGAAAGAAAAAGAAGCCAATACCCCCATTGCGAACGAAGCCAATAATGGCTTAAAGAATAAGCGTGGCACCATTGCAATGGCCCGCACCAATGACCCGCACTCCGCCACGGCGCAGTTTTTTATCAACACCGTAGATAACGACTTTCTAAATTTCACCAGCGAATCGCCCAGTGGATGGGGCTATGCCGTCTTTGGTGAAGTCACTGAAGGCATGGATATCGTCGATAAAATTCGCGCTGTGCCCACTGGCACAAAAGGCTATCACCAAGATGTCCCTGTTGAGCCGGTTGTGATCGAAAAAATTATCGTTGTGGCCAAACAAAACGCACACGCATAACCATTGGTCGTGGCTGTGTATGTGGTCACGGCTGTGGCAAAACGCGCAATGCCACTACCCTGACCACACTTTATTGCTATGCTCACATCGACGTATACACAACAGCAGATGGGCACCTCTCATCTTAAGCTCACTGGGCAAGGCCCTTTATTTTTTATTTCAGATCTTCATCTCAGTGAGCAGCTGCCACAAACCTGTGCAGCTTTCTGTACATTTCTAAATCACACTGCACCACAAGCCCAAGCACTATTTATTCTCGGTGATTTATTTGAATATTGGATTGGTGATGATTGTTTGTCTGCCCATGAGCCATGGCTCGACCATATCGTTGCCCAGCTCAGCGTATTAAAAGCAAAGGGCGTTGCTCTCTATATTTTGTCCGGCAACCGCGATTTTTTATTAGGTAAGCGATTTGCACATGCCGTAGAAGCGACTTTACTTAATGATATTTGCCTACTGCAAGCATTCGCTTACACCATTGTGTTAGCACACGGAGACACGCTTTGTATTCATGACCATAGCTATCAACAATACCGTCGCTGGGTACATAAAGCGTGGTTACAGCAAAGCTTTCTAGCCCTGCCACTCTCTTGGCGACAACGCTTAGCCAAGCACCTACATCGTTACAGCCAAGCACAACATCAGTCTACGCGCAGCATCCATACCAAGAAAGATGTTGATACCTACGCCGCGCAAGCTCTGCTTAACCAAGCACAAGCGCAGATACTGATTCACGGGCATACGCATCAACCTTATTGCCATACACTCCCTAATGGCAAACGCTGGGTGCTATCAGACTGGGATATGGACCATGCACAACGCGGGAGTTATCTCAGACTAGACAAGCAAGGCATCACACAAGTGGCCTATCTACCCGGCGCTTCAGAAAAATAGCGTATTGCTAAAGGAATAAGGCAATCAGATTACCCAAGAAAATAAATCTGATCGCTAAGCCATTTAACGCGAGGCGCTACAAATTTGAAAATAAGGGCTAGGAAAAATCAAAAATTTCACTTGCGCAATCACGTGAATGCATAGGCTAAAAAAGCGCTCACATTCATCGTCAGCCCCATGGCTCACTTAGGCAGCAGAGAGAACACACACCCTACCGGCCAGGTCAACATCAAACTTTTAATTTTGCTGTATTGGCAACGACTCTTGATCGGTATGTCTTACCTTGGCATCGCCCCCGCCATTATCAACCCACGCACATCGTTTAAACCATGTTCCATCAATTTTAAAAAAGAACAAAATGCCTAAACCAAGAAGCGTATCCCCCTCCGTTTTCTTTTTAACCGCCCCAGGAAAACAAAGATTGAATAACCCCTTCACACCATGACTTTTCTTAGTATTCACGACCGCAGGTTGAGTGGTGGGCACTTTCCAATTTTGCCCAGTTTGCATATGTTCGCGTGAAAGAATTTCCGCATGTTGCCGTGCGATCGGTGGCGATGCAAAGCCCGCATCTGGCGTAACAAGATGCGCAAATCTGATATCGGTATCGTTGCTAAATACACCTGCATGGCATCCAGAAAAAGGACCTGTTGCCACCCAGCTAATTGAATCATCTAATTTATCCGTATAAGTGCCCTGGACACTCCCTAAATAAGGAACCCATAATCCATCACCATGCTCTGCAGATGTAAGTACCAGAGAACCTTCGCTATTAAGCGCCGCGGAAATCACATGCTGCTGTATCGACACGATGTTTCCTTCTCTTAAATCGGAAGGGTTGGAGGGCGTATTAAGCCCATTCCAGTTTATATTTTTAAGCTGGTTAAACTCCCTATTGAGCTTCTCGACCGTTGCACTGGTGAGGGAAGAGGCTAAATGACGATCAGAATCTGAATCTACTTTAATTTCCGGGTCAATAAGACCTGTTGCTCTCAACGTGGGTGCCACACTCGATGCACTCGACGGTCGTTGTGAATTATTTTTTACACCATCTTGTTCATTGGGCTTCGCTAATGCGGTGGATCCAAAACGCGCATGACCTGCGGCCTCATTAAGATTTGTAGTGGCAGTCGATAAATTACCTACACCCTCTAAATCTCTTTGGAGTTGACCCGTCTTCGACGCCGTCTTTTTATCTGTGTCCGTTGACGATAACGTCATGGAAACATTTTGAGAAGCAGCTAAATTATTTGCTAACTCAGATTGGGGGGTAGTCGCCGGCGTATCTGATGATCCTAGAGAACCTTCTGAGACACTATTTGTGGCAGCAGCATGATTATTGGAAACAGGAGGCATATTGATCCCCTTATGCTTATATATAGCAAAAATTCTATATATTTCATAAATATATGTTTCGCAAAAAATGCTTATTACGGGTAAACACTTAGCGCTTATCCACTCAGTAAAGATAATTTGCCCACGCGATACCGTCGCACTACACGGCATGGACCACTCAAAAAGAGAAGAGATAGGTGGAGTGAAAATCTTTGCGCAAGCGCGCTATAAGACAATGCGAAGAGGCATGCAAACTGACAGCACTACCAACATGGCGCTATTAAAACGGCAATAGGAATTTTAAGAACTATCGAATGCGCATGCTGGCACTCTGTGGATGGCACGGCATCTTTATCCCTAGCTGATATATTTTCTGCTTTCCCTCATTAATGGAGAAGAGCATGTAATGTCACATCACAATAGGGAGGAACACGAGAAAAAACACATTAAAAAGCTGGTGGGCCGTACAGGACTTGAACCTGTGACCAATCGATTATGAGTCGACTGCTCTGACCAACTGAGCTAACGGCCCGCTTACAAATTTAATTTACTAAGCGCGGTGCGGACAATACACTATTTTTTAAAAGCCAGCATCACAAAAAATGATCCGCATGGCTTTATATCACGCACTTTCGTAGATTAGGTAACGAGATCAACCGCCCTCAAGAAATGTTTTAAGTTTGTCAGAGCGGCTGGGGTGGCGTAATTTACGTAAGGCTTTAGCTTCAATCTGACGAATGCGCTCACGTGTCACATCAAACTGTTTACCTACTTCTTCCAAAGTATGGTCGGTATTCATTTCAATGCCAAAACGCATACGCAAGACTTTTGCCTCACGCGGTGTAAGCGAATCCAACACGTCTTTTACAACACCCCGCATGCTACCGTATAAAGCGGCTTCAGCAGGAGCAAGCGTGTTTTGATCTTCAATAAAATCGCCTAGATGGGAATCATCATCGTCACCAATCGGGGTCTCCATAGAAATGGGTTCCTTGGCAATCTTCATAATCTTACGAATCTTGTCCTCGGGCATTTCCATTTTTAGTGCCAAAGTCGCAGGATCAGGCTCAGCACCCGTCTCTTGCAAAATCTGGCGAGAAATTCGATTCATTTTGTTAATCGTTTCGATCATATGCACAGGGATACGAATTGTGCGCGCTTGATCAGCAATAGACCGAGTAATCGCTTGACGAATCCACCATGTCGCATAGGTCGAGAATTTATAACCGCGACGATACTCAAATTTATCAACGGCTTTCATCAAACCGATGTTACCTTCTTGAATCAAATCCAGAAACTGCAAACCCCGATTGGTATATTTTTTAGCAATAGAAATCACCAAACGCAAATTCGCCTCTGTCATTTCTCGCTTTGCATCACGCGCGCGACGCTCACCTTCGGTCATTTTCTTGTTGACCTCACGCAACTCTAACAAAGGCAACACCACGCGCTTTTGTAAATCAATCAACTTTTGCTGCAACTCACGAATCGCCGGCACACTGCGTTGAACGGCTTGGCTATAAGGTTTATTGTCTTCGACAATCCCGACAACCCAATTAAGATCCGTCTCACTGCCTGGGAAACGCGCAATAAAATCGCTGCGTGGCATACCGCATTTTTTTACCAAAATGCTAAGAATCGCACGCTCAAGCTTACGCACTTCGTCTACTTGTGCACGCAAGGTATTGCAAAGTTTTTCAACATTGCGCGCCGTAAAACGCATAGCCAGTAACTCATCAAGAATCGCATCTTGAGCACGCATATAGGGCTTGGATTTGTACCCTTCGCGCTCATAAGCTCGCCGCATTTTCTCGAATTGATCGCGAATAGTGGCAAATTTTTCTAATGCCAATACGCGCATTTCTTCGAGTTGTTTAGCAGAAGCAGCGATACTTGCTGCTTCGCTTTCTTCTTCGTCGTCTTCTTCCTCGTCGTCCGGCTCTTCTTCTTCCTCTTCTTCCTCTACCTCAACAGCGGCATCAGTCTGGGCATTGGGATCAATCAAGCCATCAATCACCTCATCAATACGTGCCTCACCCGCAATCACGCGATCGGCCATCGATAAAATCTCAGAAATCGTGACGGGACAAGCAGCAACCGCCATCACCATATCTTTTAGCCCAGCCTCGATACGCTTGGCAATTTCAATCTCACCCTCACGGGTTAATAACTCTACGGTACCCATCTCACGCATATACATGCGTACCGGGTCCGTCGTGCGACCAAACTCTGAGTCAACGGTAGAGAGCGCGGCCTCAGCCTCTTCTTCCGCTTCTTCTTCTGTCGTAACAGAAGGCGCATTATCATTAAGCAATAAGGTCTCAGCATCCGGCGCTTGCTCATATACCGCAATACCAATATCACTTAACGTTGCAACCAAGGTATCAATTGCCTCTGAATCAACCAACTCATCTGGCAAATGGTCATTAATTTCAGCGTAAGTGAGATAGCCTCTTGATTTGCCCAGCTTAATCAATGCTTTTAGCTTTTGACGACGCGCTTCTTGCTCTTCCTCAGAGCCCGCTTGGCGTAATTCAAACTCTTTAAGCAGAGCTTTTTCTTTGGCTTTTCTATCTTTTGCTTTTAGCTTTTCGGGCACTTTTCCAGTGGCCGGGTCAATCGCCTCATCGACAACTTCAGTATCAGCACTTTCTTTTGCAACGGCACGTTTTGCCTTAGCGTCTTGCTTTTTTGGGGCAGGGGGGGCCTTAGTAGCAACCACGGGTTTACCCGCCGTTTTGGCAGCCGTTTTACTCACAGCCACTGCTTTGCCAATCGATTTGGCCGAGACTTTAGCCGGCTGCGCAGCCAATCTAGTCGGCCTCTTCCGAAGCGCAGCATCACCACCGGCAGACTTCACCTCAGTGCCAGATTTATCACGCATCGCTTTGGGATCGGACTGGCCGATAGGTTTTAAAGTCGCACTAGCCTTAGCCATGGAGCCTTCTCTCTATAATCAATTGCAAAAAAATCGGGAATTTGGCGCAGAAACCAAAACCGGGCATTTTAACACGCCAGATTATCTACTTGCCTCATTTTTCGTATTCTACAAAACGCGGCCATCAGGAGACAATCTAACGTTAATTTAATCTTTATGAATCTGACTCATTAATTCACGATAACGCATATGCTCATCTTCACCCGCCTGGCCAGATTGAATCCGCTCAACCAATACACGCTGCTCACGCTTAAGGGATACAACGCGCAATTTAGTAATTGCTCCCCCTAATTCAGGCTGAGCCGCTTCTAAAGTCATCTCATCTGCCATAATTTCACACTGCAATTCAGCATACGTCTGTGCGAAATGGGATTGCGCTAAATACTCGCTTAATGCCGCAAAATTGCTCGGATGCGCATCACAATGCCGCAGCAAATCAGCAAATAAATCTCCATAAGCAACCCCACCCTCTTGCGTCAGCATCATGCGCGCAGGCGCATCTAAATCATTAGCGAGCTGAGGAAAACGCAACAACAACCGCAGCACTTGCTGCTCCAGCCCCGCAGGAGGCGCTCGCTTTGTGCGGGCTGAAGGCGCCGCTCGTCGCTTTACCATCGACTTTAAATCACATACTGCTTCAATATCCATCACCGTGCTTGCCGTCAATTCCGCCAAACCTCTTAAAATTTGCAAGCGTAAGCCCCCTGGCAACATCGCCTGCAAAAGGGGCTTGGCTGCAAACTGTGCCTGCGCCCGCCCTTCGGGTTGACGCAAATCGATATTTTGCGTCACCGAATTCAGCAAAAATTGTGATAAAGGCATCGCATTTTCCACTTCCGCAACAAAAGCATCAACGCCTTTTTCACGCACAAAGCTATCGGGATCGTGCTCACTGGGCAAAAATAAAAAACGTACAACTTTATTGTCAGCCACATAGGGTAAACACACTTCGAGCGCTTTACGTGCAGCCCGTCTACCCGCTGTATCACCATCAAAAGCAAAAATAATGCAGTCTGTCTGCCGTAATAATTTCTGTATATGAAACGGCGTACATGCTGTTCCTAATGTCGCAACCGTATTAGCAAAGCCCAATTGCACCAAAGCAACAACATCCATATAGCCTTCTGTAACAAACACATACCCCTTTTCGCGAATAGCAGTACGTGCCTCAAACAAACCATAAAGTTCATGCCCCTTAGAAAATAATGCCGTCTCAGGGGAATTTAAATATTTTGGCTCACCGCGATCCAACACACGCCCACCAAAACCAATGACCTGACCTTTAATATTACGGATGGGGAAAATAATGCGCGCGCGAAAACGATCGTAATAACGCGCATGCCCTTCTCCGCCCGTACGCTGACTCTCGAGTAACAAGCCCGCATCGAGTAGCGGCTTAACCATCTCAGCATCACGATAGGCACCAAATTCACCCGCCAAATTTTGCCATCCATCGGGGGCATAACCTAAGGCAAATTTAGCGGCAACTTCACCTGACAAACCACGACCCTTTAAATACGAAACCGCATCCGCAGTGATACGTAACTGTTTTCGGTAGTAATCACAAGCACGCCCCATCACACCGGACAACGATTGCACTTCAACCGCTTGCGCCCGAGCATGTTGTGCGAGGCTAGCAGTTTCTTCGGGCACAACCATCCCAATTTCTTGAGCCAAATCACGAATAGCTTCTACATACGAAACCCCCGCATGCTCCATAAGAAAGCCAATCGCAGAACCATGGGCACCACAACCAAAGCAATGAAAAAATTGCTTAGTGGGCGATACAGTAAAAGAAGGAGATTTCTCGCTATGGAAAGGACATAAACCTAATAAGTTTGCCCCCCCTTTTTTCAGCTGGACATACCGGCCGATCACATCAACAATATCGACACGACTGAGCAAATCTTGGATAAATGACTGGGGAATCACCGCTATGCGCGCAGGTAGAAAAACACCACGACTAAAGTGCCATTAACCGTGTTCTCAACATCGCAGACACCGAACTCATATCCGCACGACCCGCTAACTTCTCTTTGAGCAAAGACATCACCGCTCCCATCTCTTTTAGCCCCTGCGCACCAGACTGAATCATTGCCTGCGCAATCGCATCCTCGATCTCTTGCGCAGAAAGCGGCTCGGGCATATACGTTAGCAATAAAGCTTCTTCGCTTGTCTCCCGCGCAACCAAATCGTCGCGCCCCGCCTGCTTAAATTGTGTTATGGAATCGCGCCGCTGCTTAATAAGCTTATCGACGATCGCGATAACCATCGCATCATCCAGCTCAATACGCTCATCCACTTCCTTTTGCTTAATCGCCGCCAGCAACATGCGAATCGTACCCAAGCGCTCACTGTCTTTGGCACGCATCGCGGCCTGCATATCTTGAATAATATTTTGCTTCAAGCTCATTACACCTCCAGCACGACAAAGCAACGTCACACAAAACAAAAACCCGCTTTCGGCTTTACCTTAAGCGGGAGACTGCAGGGCAATCCAGCAGAAATATTAATACATTTTCTTTGGTAGCATTTGGCTGCGGATACGCTTGTAATGACGCTTTACTGCGGCCGCTTTTTTGCGCTTGCGCTCGGCAGTTGGCTTTTCATAAAATTCACGGGCACGTAACTCCGTCAGTAACCCATTTTTTTCGATAGTGCGCTTAAAGCGTCTTAGGGCCACTTCAAATGGTTCGTTTTCTTTAATCCGTACAGTCGTCATGTGCCGATGGTTCTATCTAGTTGTAAAAAAGAGGCTGGATTGTAGCACATAACTCTTTCGCGACAAATCCTACCGAAAACCAACGCGCACTATTCGATTGAGCGAGTTTGACAATGATAGGCACCTAGTGCAAATTGCACACGCAACTCCACACAAGACGAAAGGAACACTAATATGTCCACGCACAGCACCCGGTCACTTCGCCTATCGACATGCCTGCTCTTTGTCACGGCCCTTTATTGTGGCTCACTATACGCAACCCCCAGCATAGCCAATGGAAATACCTATACCGTGCGCTTATTTCAAGCGACAACCCAAAATATCGGCGCAACTGTAGGCACAGTCACCTTAACGCAGACGCCTTATGGCACGCTATTCACACCCAATTTAAGCGGACTAAAACCAGGTTTACACGGTTTTCATATCCATGCACAGGCCTCGTGCGAACCCGGTATGCAAGATGGAAAATTAGTTGCGGCACTCAGTGCAGGCGGTCATTTTGATCCAGAAAATACCGGAAAGCATCTTGGACCCTACGCACTAGGACACTTAGGCGATTTACCCGCGCTGTATGTTGATGATCAGGGTAATGCCAACTATCCGGTTTTGGCGCCCCGGATTGCTTCGCCTCAAATAGTAAGAGGACACGCGCTCGTCATTCATGAGGGCGCAGACAATCACAGCGACCATCCCAAACCTCTTGGCGGCGGCGGACTTCGCATGCAATGCGGCGTCATCTAATATCTCGCTATCCACGCTATCGATCAATGTAGTGGTGGGCCATCAAAGTAAATACATTACCCGCCCGCTTACGGAGCATCCTAGCGAGATGCTCCATTATCCTAGCCAGCACAATTTTACTGACTCTTATCAAAAACTAATTTAATGAAAGCAACACCTCTTCGTATCTCCGACGTCATGCTCATCGAACCCAAAATATTTGGAGACGACCGCGGCTTTTTTTTTGAAAGCTTTAATCAAAGTCAATTTGAAAAAATATTAGGCAGAGAAATTCACTTTGTACAAGACAATCATTCCCGCTCAAGTATGCATGTCTTGCGCGGTCTACACTATCAAATCAAAAAAGTCCAAAGCAAACTCGTGCGCGTGATACAAGGCGAGGTATTCGATGTTGCGGTTGATATACGAAAAAATTCACCTACGTTTGGACAATGGGTCGGCGAAATTTTATCAGCAGAAAACCACAAGCAACTTTGGATTCCCGCAGGTTTTGCACATGGATTTCTTACCCTATCTCGCACCGCCGAAGTGCTCTACAAAACAACCGATTATTGGGCCCCCGAATATGAACGAGGCATACACTGGCAGGATGCACAACTTAATATTCAATGGCCGCTCACGGCAACCCCCATCCTCTCAACAAAAGATCAGGCTCTGGGTCCATTCGCAGACATCATCCAGTAAACGAGTCACTCAATAACATCAAACGCTGATACGACTAAAACAAGGTGAGTGATCTTTTCTATCCAACCCACTACGGTATAACCATCACAAGCGCGCTAACAACACACGCTACGAGTGCGCAAATATCAACATGCGTACCGCGCTTCACGGATGGGCATCTATCGCAATAGACTCGCGTAGTTCGTGGGCAACTTAACGCAACCAACTACGCGCCACACTCAAAAAGTAGATCACTATTTTTTAATTGATTGATTGGCGCTGTGCGATTTTCTGGTAACCCTAAGGTAAGGTGCCCTGATTTATATTTCACGTTATCGCAATGCCTGATGGCTTGCTAAATCATTTTCCCAACAAAACATTTATTCAAATTTTGCCCAGAAGCAAAGACAATTGCAGTTATACAAATAGGATTCCATCAATGTGATGCCACTCGCTTTCTCCAACATAAATCAACGACGCAGTAGAATCCTCATTGCTATCATTTACAGCGCATCTACGCCGACCACACACTATGCACGAACTCGACTCTCACAGCTCTGCCCACGATGATATTGCGACACCTGCTACACCCACACGCAAGCGACCCAAGCCAGGTGAGCGCAGAGAGCAAATTTTGCACACCTTGGCTTATATGTTGGAAACACCCAAGAGCGACAAAATTACAACAGCATCACTTGCAGCAAGACTCGACGTATCTGAAGCAGCGCTCTATCGACACTTCGCCAGTAAAGCGCAAATGTTTGAAGGTTTGATTGAATTTATCGAACAATCCATCTTTGGCTTAGTCAACCAAATCATTGCGCGTGAAGAGCAAGGCTATCGTCAAGTACAAGCGATTATGCAAATGCTCATGACATTTGCCGAAAAAAATCCAGGGATGACCCGTGTACTCACCGGCGAAGCACTTGTCAATGAAGATGCACGTCTGCAAGAGCGCATTAATCAATTAGTGGATCGCCTGGAAATCTCGCTAAAACAAAGCCTAAGAATTGCACTCACGCAACACCAAACAGGTGAAGGACTTGATCCCTCATTACGCGCAGCACTTTTAATCAATGTCATACTGGGGCGCTGGCAACGTTTTGCCCGCAGTGGTTTTGGTAAATTGCCAAGTGAAGGACTTGATGCGCAATTACGCGTACTACTTTCTTAAAAAAGCGATTTAATTTGCTCTCATCTCTCCCCCATCCTCCATTGCAAAACACCGCATACAAAGAAAATGATTCGGTCGGTCTTGTTACGCCCTTACACATCCATTTCTCACAGCCATTAAGATTACAAAGTGGCGAACAATTATCTGCCTACGATCTTGTGATAGAGACTTACGGCACACTTAACGCCGCACGTGACAACGCTGTGCTAATTTGCCATGCACTGAACGCATCACATCACGTCGCTGGCTATCACAGCACGGACGCAAGCAACCTTGGGTGGTGGGACAATATGATCGGGCCCGGAAAACCCGTCGACACTAACCATTTTTTTGTTATTGGCGTCAATAATTTAGGATCTTGTTTTGGCTCAACCGGCCCAATGAGCATCGACCCGGAGACCGCCAAACCCTATGGGGCAAAATTTCCGCTCATGACTGTTGAAGATTGGGTCACAAGCCAAGCTTGTCTCGCAGATCATTTTGGCATTACCCAATTTGCTGCTGTGATGGGCGGTAGCTTAGGAGGCATGCAAGTCTTATCTTGGAGTCTGCTTTATCCGGAGCGCGTACGTCACTGTATTATCATCGCCTCCACATCCAAGCTATCGACACAAAACATCGCTTTTAATGAAGTCGCGCGACGCGCTATCGTCACTGACCCGGACTTTCATGGCGGGGACTATCAAGCGCACGGAACCAAACCAAAACGAGGTCTACGTATTGCACGCATGATCGGTCATATCACTTATCAATCTGACCATGGTATGGCGGAGAGATTTGGGCGGGGCTTACAACATGCCAGTACAGAAAAAAACGGTTATCGATATAGTTTAGATATGGAGTTTGCAGTGGAGCATTATTTGCGCCACCAGAGTGATAAATTCTCCGACTACTTTGATGCAAACACATACTTGCGTATTACGCGCGCGCTCGATTATTTCGATCCCGCAAAAGCATATGACAATAATCTCACGCTTGCACTGGCTAAAACATGTGCCAACTATTTAGTTATCAGCTTTAGTACGGACTGGCGCTTTCCTCCCACTTGTAGTCGCACGCTTGTCAGAGCCCTATTGGAAAATCGCCGCAATGTCAGTTATGCCGAGATTAATGCGCCCCATGGGCATGATGCTTTTTTACTTGCAGACCCGCGTTACCACGATATTATTCGCGCCTATTTTTCCCGTATTGCCAAAGAGTGTGATTCATAAAACACAACCATGCCAGATAAATACATCGCCCCCTCTGTCACCTCTGCGTTGCATACAAAACGCATTAGCAACTACGCGGGCAATAACAGCGAAGTGTATATACGCCCTGATCTGCGCGCCATCTCGCAATGGCTCCATCCCCAGGCCACCGTACTTGATCTAGGCTGCGGCGATGGACAACTACTTACATTATTGATCAAAGAACATAGAGTGACAGGCTATGGTATTGAAATCAACGATGCGAAAGTATTATCGTGCGTGCAAAAAGGGATTCATGTTTTACAGCAAAACTTAGAAGAGGGACTCGCTTTATTTGAAGATCAAAGTTTTGACTTTGTTATCCTCTCGCAAACACTTCAAACCGTACATCACACCGAGCATCTTTTACAGGAAATCATGCGCGTAGGAAAAGAATGTATTGTTTCTTTTCCTAATTTTGGCCACTGGGCGCATCGCTTAGCCGTATTACGCGGACGCATGCCCGTCTCATCTTTCCTACCCTATCAATGGTACGAGACACCCAATGTGCGGGTTCTCACCATTGCCGATTTTGAAGCATTAGCGCAGACCACTGGCTTCACCTTACTTGATCGCTTAGTCTTGCATCGCAATCAAGTTATCCGATACTGGCCCAATTTATTCGGCAGTCTCGCTGTCTACCGTATACGTCGTGCGATCTAGCACCATCTTGACCTTATATCCGGCTTGAAGATAATAACAATACACGTTATACAACGCCCACCGCCTGTTTTATCTTGCTAGATAAAGCCCGCTTTCGTTGTATTGAAGTAGGTAACTTGTGAGATAAATAGACGAGCCACCTTGAATAGTAGCGATATGCTTGCCACACAAGTAGCTCTGCGCTGATTGATATTTACTTTTTCTGTCCTACTATTTTTCTGGCAAATGCAATTAAAGCAACGGAGCACGGCCACCTTGTCATACTTTTAGGGGGTGTCGTAAAACGAATAGCACCACTCGACATGTTCACGTACACCCGATTAGCTTGCACAATCAGCGCGGTGCTGCATTTCGCCAAGGTGCAACTTTGGGCAATAGCAACATACCAGGCAAAGCCAGAATAAAGCAGATAATAAAAAATATAAACCAGCCCGTGTGGCTCACGATAAAGCCTGTACTTGCATTAAAAAATGTACGAGGCACCACTGCTAAACTCGTAAACAAAGCAAACTGCGTAGCGGTATAACGTGTATCTGTTGATTGCGCAATAAATGTTGTGAAAGCAGTCGTACCTAACCCCACGGCAAAGGCTTCGACACCAATCACCCAACCAAGCATCCACAGATTTAATCCCACCTGTGCAAGTAATGCAAAACCCAAGATCGCCAGCGCTTGAGCTGCACCAAAAATCCACAACGCGCGATTAACACCTGTTTTTGCCATCCATATCGCACCCAAAACGCCACCCGCCAAGCTTGCCCAAAGTCCGGCATTTTTGGCAACGAGTCCAATTTCGGTACGGGAAAATCCAAGCTCCATATAAAACGGGGTAGCAATCGCCGTAGCCATCGAATCGCCTAATTTATAAAGAAAAATAAAAGCGAGTAACCATAGCGCATGCGCCCAACCATGACGCTGCGTAAACTCTTTCAGTGGTAACACCACCGCTTCACGCAAGGTGCGGGGCGCCGGAGCACTGAGGGTAGGCTCAGCAATAAGTAAAGTCGTGATGATGCCCGGCAACATAAATAATGCGGTAATCACAAATACCGCCGACCAAGGTAGATGATCGGACAAGATTAATGCTAATGAGCCTGGCACCAAAGTAGACAGCTTATAGGTATTTACAAACACCGCTGTGCCTGAACCGAGCGTGGCATCGCTCAATCGTTCACGTCGATATGCATCCACCACAATATCTTGGCTCGCCGAAAAAAAAGCAACGCTTGCACACACCACCACAATCATGCCTAAATGATCTTGGGGGGATAGCCACCCCAATGTGGCCACCGCAAGCATCACCGTCACCTGTGATACCAACATCCAACCGCGCCGTCGGCCCAGCATTGGCACATGAAATCGATCCATCACAGGTGACCAAAGAAATTTCCACGTATACGGAAACCCCACTAACGCAAAAAGACCAATTGCTTTCAAATCCACGCCATCGGATTTCAACCAAGCAGTCAGCAAGTTATACAAAATAAAAAGGGGTAACCCACTCGAAAAACCGAGCACCGCACAGACCAGCATATCGCGTGTGAAAAAACGAGGACGATCATAAGGCAGAGATGTTGTCACCATATTTTTAACAGCCTTCTTATTAAGGAAAACACACAAAACATATCGATCACAAACTAAACACGACCGCTAATCAACGTTAGGTTTTGAGATAGTCATCTCGCACGCCCAGCCAGCGTTGCAAATGCGCTTCTACTGCCCGGGGAAACTGCGCCAACATCACCGCAGCCGCATCACTTGTCGGTGCAATCCATTGTGCATCTAAAGCCAAATCCACAAAACGTAATAGCACTTGCCCTGATTGTCGCGCACCGAGAAATTCACCCGGACCACGAATCGCTAAATCACGCTGCGCCACAACAAACCCATCATTTGTTTCACGCATCGTCGCCAGGCGTTGCTTTGCTTGCGCAGATAAAGGCGTCTGATACAACAACACGCAGGCCGATTGTTCACTACCACGACCCACACGCCCACGCAACTGATGTAGCTGCGCTAAACCAAAACGCTCAGCATGTTCAATCACCATTAACGAGGCATTCGGTACATCCACACCGACTTCAATCACGGTTGTGGCAACCAATAACTGTAATGTCTTTTCAGAAAAAGCCTGCATCACCGCCGCTTTTTCTGCTGCTGGTAAACGCCCATGCACTAATCCTACCGTCAGCTCTGGCAACAGTTCACTTAATAATGCATGGGTCTCTACTGCGGTTTGCAATTGCAATGCTTCCGATTCTTCAATCAGCGGACATACCCAATAAATTTGTCGACCGAGCCGCGCTGCAGCGCGTACGCGTTCCATTACTTCCATACGTCGTTTGTCATTAACCAAGCGCGTTACAACTGGTGTGCGTCCCGGAGGTAACGCATCAATAACGGACACATCCAAGTCCGCGTAATAGGTCATCGCTAATGTGCGCGGAATCGGTGTCGCTGACATCATCAATTGATGTGGCCACACCCCATCCCGCCCTAACTCACGCAAGGCCAAACGCTGCCCCACACCAAAACGATGCTGTTCATCGACAATCACTAAACCCAAACGCGCAAAATCAATGCCTTTCTGAATAAGCGCATGCGTACCAATCACCAGCTGTACTTCACCCGTCGCAATCTGAGATTGCACTTCACGCTTTTCGCGCGTACGCATGCCCCCCGCCAGCCACACCACCTTGATCCCTAAAGGGGTAAGCCAAGCCGCCATTTTACGGAAATGCTGCTCAGCTAACAGCTCGGTAGGCACCATTAACGCAACCTGATAATGCGCATCTATCGCTTGAGTTGCTGCCAATGCCGCAACAACTGTTTTGCCACTCCCCACATCACCTTGCAATAAGCGCTGCATCGGATACGTACGAGTCAAATCGACACTCATCTCGCGCCATACTTTTTGCTGCGCATCAGTCAACACAAAAGGTAAAGTATCTAGCAAACGCATTAATAACGATGTCGCTACGCTATTTTGTGGCAGCGCAGGCGCAGATAACATACGCCGCTGATGATGTGCACGCTTAAGCGATAACTGCTGTGCCAATAGCTCATCAAATTTAATACGCTGCCAAGCGGGATGCTCACGTGCCTCTAACGACGCCAAAGAAATATCCGGAGGCGGTTGATGCAAAAATTTTACTGCATCAGCAATTGACCACAGTGGCGAAAATTGCATCACTTGATCTAGCACCGCTTGCGGCAAAATCTCAGGCAAAGTAGTCCGTGCTAATGCAGAAAGAATAGCCTTGCGTAGATACGCTTGCCCCAAACCCGCGGTCGTTGGATATACAGGTGTCAAAGTCTGTGGC
>JADYYQ010000091.1 GCA_020853585.1 Ottowia sp. | reverse complement strand
GTTCCAATACAAGTTTGACCGCCTCGCCGCGATACTCTTTTGTGTAGCTTTCTTGCTTGCTCATCCTTGCTCCAATTTTAGGTAATATACCAAGTTGGAGTGTCCGAATTTGTCAGGCTACCTCACAACGGTAGGCGGCCATGTGGCGCCCAACCAATTAGACTTATGCAAAGCACCAACTTCTGATAATAATTTTTCTTCAGCAAAATTAGCTTCATTGTCCCCATAATCTCGCACAATCACGCAAGGATTACCTGTGTCGCGTGCCTCAATCATCGTGCCAGACAACATAAACAATGATGTATCTAATTGCTGAATCGTATCGATAAGCGCTTGATCCCATGCCGGGCAGCAATACATATCATCATTAAGATAAACGATAAATTCATGTTGCGCCAAACTAGCAGCCCAATTTGTCGCCTGACAAATACCGATATTGTGCTCGGAATAAGTATGTGCAAAACCATTTGCTTTGACCCATTCTAAAGTGCCATCATTGCCTTCATTAATATGCACAATAATTTGATGCATATAACGCGAATGCTGTTGAATACTGCGAACACATAATTTCAGCAAAGATAGGTTATTCCAACTTGGGATCACAATTGAAAACATATCAATCCTATAAAATGATCAACCAACCGGTTGCAAATTTTTTCTCGATGCATAAAAGTGGTGTAAAAAGAGCGTCGCTAGATAAGCACTTGTAGAAAACTGGGTTGTTTTTGAGATAGCGTTAACAGATATGATTTGCATCACAAAAAAATGATCAAACTCTCGCTCATCTTGATATCACGCGCACTTAAGCAAAGTTATCTGCCTAATTTTAAACCAAGCTGCGATAATAACCACCTGTTGCAAATAATCAAGATGTACGTCAATCTCTTCCAACAAGTTGTCGTTGAAGTCACTCACGGCAATAAAAAGATACATAGATAGGCCCATATCTTTGCATAGACGTGCATGCAAACGTTTTAAGATCTCTCAACAATTTATTTACTTAATTTCTCTATGCTGGTGCTTGGCCTTGAAACTTCATGCGACGAAACAGGACTCGCACTTTACGACAGCGACCTTACCGGTCGAACAGGACTACTCGCCCATGCCTTGCATAGCCAAATTGCCATGCATCGTGAATACGGTGGCGTTGTACCTGAGCTCGCCTCTCGTGATCATATTCGGCATATCCTGCCGCTGCTCACACAAGTGCTCAATATGGCCGGTAAAACCAAGCAAGATATTAATGCCATCGCTTATACACAAGGACCGGGGCTAGCAGGCGCCTTACTTACTGGCGCAGCATTTGCCAATGCCTTAGGCTTTGCGCTCCGCCGACCTGTACTGGGCATCCATCACCTAGAAGGTCATTTGCTCTCGCCACTCTTAAGTGATACGCCGCCTGCTTTTCCTTTTATCGCGCTATTAGTCTCAGGGGGACATACACAACTCATGCACGTCACGGGCGTAGGGCGCTACACACTTTTAGGCGAAACACTCGATGATGCAGCAGGAGAAGCTTTTGATAAAACAGCCAAGCTACTGGGCCTCTCTTACCCCGGGGGCCCCGCAGTATCGGCACTAGCACGACTGGGTCAACCAGGTCTATATCCCTTGCCTAGACCGATGTTACATACAGACAATCTCGATTTTTCTTTTTCTGGATTAAAGACAGCCGTACTTACCAAAGTGAAGATGATCGGCGCAAATTTAAATGACGAACAACGTGCTAATTTAGCGCGCGATTTTGTCGATGCCGTCGTCGATGTGTTACTCGCCAAATCACTGAAAGCATTACGCACCACCCATACACGCCAACTTGTCGTAGCAGGGGGCGTGGGCGCTAATACGCAATTGCGAGACGCATTAAACGCCGCTGCACAACGTCACAACTACTCTGTTCATTACCCCGATTTAGAATTATGCACAGACAATGGCGCAATGATTGCGCTCGCAGGTGCCTTACGTCTAAAAAATATGCGCCCTATTTTATCTGACCATCACTATGCCTACAGCGTTAAACCACGTTGGCCTCTTGAAATGACGGAGTAAGTAGAGACCGCTGCGCATTTTCGCATACGCCCAAAGACAAGACAGAATACAAAAAGTGGCGTCTATACAAGTGCACATACGCATTTCGCATGCCGCCAACACAAAGATCGAGGGGTACAGCCAGTCTGTGGAAAGGTCTCAGTACAAAAATCTAATTAGAATTTATCTGTTTTTGTATTTGCGCGTAGGCATTATGGTTGTGGATAGATTCAAAATTTTCTGCCTCAAGCACATATGCGCCGATACGTGGCTCCGCATTTAAACGCAGTGCGACATCACGTACCAAGTCTTCTACAAACTTTGGATTTTCATAAGCACGTTCAGTCACATATTGCTCGTCGGGGCGTTTAAGCAAACCCCAAAGTTGGCATGATGCTTCCTCTTCAGCAATTCGCACAAGCTCATCTACGCTCATCTCTTCCATTAACTCTGCATCAATGGTGATACAAGAACGTTGATTGTGCGCACCATACTTAGATATTTCTTTTGAGCAAGGACACAGACTCGTGACCGGCACTTCCACTTTTAGCCAAATACGTGCCTTTTTTTCAGCATTTTCTTGTGTCGATGCGTATGCCAATTCACCGCGTAGCGTCACTTGATAATCCAACAGGCTCTGCACACCGGAAATAGGCGCTGTTTTTTTAATAAAGTAAGGAAAGCGCACGGTAATCGATCCTGCTTGCGCATCTAGCTTACGAAGCATCGTCGATAACAAAACGCGAAAGCTATCCAGCGACAATGCTTCCTTCTCTTCCTCGAGCAGTGCCACAAAACGGGACATATGTGTGCCTTTTTTCTCTGCTGGGAGCAGCACATCAAGATCATATACGCCAACACTCGGCTGCACGCCAGATGCAGTTTTTACATTAATTGGATGCCGCACACTTCGCACACCCACGCGTTGAATAGGAATTTGGCGGTGATCAGCACTACTCTGTATATCAGGAATCATATTTAAATTAATATTAATATTCATATATATTTGTTAGTGTAGACGAAAATAGACCGTCTCTCTTTTAGGCTAATGCGCGCAGAAATCGGCGTGAGGAACATCACGGGTTAATAGCACCCCAAACCGCTGCGTGATGGCAGATGTAATTCCCTGTGCATCTAGTCCACACGAGCTAAGTAGCTCAGCCTGATCACCATGATCAATAAAGCGATCGGGCAAACCTAATTGCAATACGGGCACAGCAACGCCATGTGCCGCAAGTAGCTCTAAACAAGCACTACCCGCCCCCCCCGCAATCGCACCCTCTTCAATGGTGACCAACGCGCGATGAGTACGCGCCAACTCAAGTACAAGCGCCTCATCTAATGGTTTAATAAAACGCATATTGGCAACAGTGGCATCGAGATAATCAGCCGCACCCAGCGCGGGATACAACAAAGTACCAAACGCAAGAATCGCAACTCCGCTCTGGCCTTGCCGACGAATTTCACCTTTACCCAGTGGGAGTGTCACCCACTCTTTGCGGGTCGCAACACCCACGCCTGCGCCACGCGGATAACGCACCGCGCTAGGTTGGTTTTGCATAAACGCGGTCGTTAGTAAGGCACGGCATTCTTGCTCATCGGCTGGCGCCATCAACAACAGATTGGGAATACATCGCAAAAAAGAAATATCGTAAGCACCGGCATGCGTCGCACCATCTGCCCCCACTAAGCCCGCACGATCGAGTGCAAACATGACCGGCAAATTTTGCAAAGCAACATCATGAATTAATTGATCGTAACCGCGCTGCAAAAAAGTGGAATAGATAGCCACTACTGGTTTTTCGCCTTCACACGCTAAGCCAGCTGCAAAAGTCACGGCATGTTGCTCAGCAATCCCCACATCATAGTAACGATCAGGAAAACGTTGCTCAAACTCAACCAAACCAGATCCCTCACGCATCGCGGGCGTAATGGCAATTAAACGCGCATCTTGCTCTGCCATATCACACAGCCACGTGCCAAATACTTGTGTAAATGTTTGCTTAGCAAGCTTAGTCGATGGCACGATACCGATCTCAGGATTAAATTTACCTGGGCCGTGATACAACACAGGATCGGCCTCTGCCAATTTATAGCCTTGACCTTTACGCGTCACGACATGTAAAAATTGTGGGCCCTCTCCTTTCGCCGCTAAAGCACATACATTTTGTAAGGTCGGTACTAATGCATCTAAATCATGTCCATCAATCGGGCCGATGTAATTAAAACCAAATTCTTCAAATAAAGTAGACGGCACAATCATGCCTTTGGCATGCTCTTCGGTACGCCGAGCCAGCTCACGTATCGAAGGCGCAACGGATAGTACTTTGTTTAAACCACGCTTAGTCGCCGTATAACAACGACCACTCATTAATCGTGCCAAATAACGATTAAGTGCCCCTACCGGTGGGGAGATAGACATGTCATTGTCATTCAACACCACCACCAATGGCACATCACGATAAACCCCCGCGTTATTCATAGCTTCAAACGCCATACCCGCACTCATCGCTCCATCGCCAATCACCGCAACCGCCACACGCTGCTCGCCCTGCCGCTGCGCAGCACGTGCCATACCAAGCGCCGCAGAAATAGATGTACTAGAGTGCGCCGTACCAAAGGTATCGTACTGACTTTCACAACGACGCGGAAATCCAGAAATACCATCACGCTGACGCAAGCCTGCCATTTGCTCACGTCGCCCAGTCAGAATTTTATGAGGATAACTCTGATGACCTACATCCCAAATTAACCGGTCATAAGGAGTATTAAGCACATAATGCAAAGCAATCGTCAGCTCAACCGTGCCCAGATTAGACGATAAATGTCCCCCACTTTTGGAAACGCTTTCCAAAATAAATGCACGTAATTGCTCGGCTAATTCAGGTAACTGTTTGCGATCAAAGCCTCGCAGTACCTGCGGGTCGACAATGCTATCCAATAATTCGTACATTTTTTCGTGTCTCATCAATGCGTGCGGGCCACAACCAACTGCGCTAACTCACGCAAATACCGCTTATCGCCCACCAATAAATCAAGCGCGGCACAAGCCTCTTCACATAAATCGTGGGCTAAACGGCGCGCGGCATCCAGTCCCAGTAAACTCACATAGGTGGGTTTATTATCTATTGCATCTTTACCTGCCGTTTTACCCAATACCTCGGTCTGTACCGTCACATCAAGAATATCGTCCACCACTTGAAAGGCAAGTCCGATAGCCCGTGCATAATTATCCAAACAATCTATCGCACCACCTTGCCCACACACTAACCCCATACGTACCGCAGCAAGCAGCAGTGCCCCTGTTTTCATGCGATGCATTGTTTCAAGTTCAGCCAAATCTAGCGATACACCCACGCTTACCAGATCAATAGCCTGCCCCCCCACCATACCGAGTGAACTCGTCGCCTTCGCTAATTCATGCACCAGCGCTATACGCTGTGCCGCTGCTAAAGGTGCCTCGCTTAACAATACAAATGCCTGCGCTTGTAGCGCATCTCCCGCTAACAAAGCGGTCACTTCATCATAAGCGCGATGTACCGTAGGTTTACCACGACGCAAATCATCATCGTCCATACACGGTAGATCATCATGGACTAAAGAATAGGCATGCATCATCTCGATCGCTGCGGCGGCCGCATCTAAGCCATCAACCGGCGCGCCCACAAAAACACCCGCAGCATATACTAACGATGCGCGTACGCGCTTACCGCCACCCAATGCGGCATAACGCATCGCATCATGTAAGCGCTTAGGGCGAATATCCTCTCTTGGCAGGGCCCTTGCTAAAACAGCTTCGGTACGCGTTACCACGCCAAGCAGCCATTCAGAAAATCCGGACCGCACCATCATCGTGGTCATCGCACTAAATCAGAAGACTGCATCGGCTTAAGCGTCGCATCAGCCTCTAGCACCTTCACTTGCTGCTCAATGGTGCCCAGCACCTGCTGGCAGTACTTCACTAATACACTGCCGCGCTGATAAGCGACAAGTGAGGCTTCTAAGGGCAAACTCCCTTCTTCCATCTTGGCAATCAAGCCTTCAAGCTCAGCCATCGCCGCTTCATAAGAATCTGGTGGCAGAGCGGCACTCACAGATCGGGTCTTAGCCATACAAATTTAGTACCTTTTTCGTAAACATTGGATTTTAAAACACTTTTACTCTCAAAATCGTTACGAAGCGCATAAAGGATGTTAAGGGTTATAATCGCCCCTGCCTGTAAAAGACCTTTGCGCAATAATCGCTAGCACTCCTAGGTCAAAACGCACGTAAAGTAAGCCGTGGTATTACCAACGTATATAGCTTTGCATGTCAATGAGGGATGGCTGCGCTGATTTCCGCAACGATCGGCACACATTTAATTGTTCAGCAGGCACTAAGTCCCATACGAATTTTCGATGGTTGGTTTGTTCACTGCTTTCACCGTTAGGGAGTGGGGATAATGTCCAATCTGAGCGCAGCCTTAAGCATGACGCCCTCTACATTGCAGTTGCCAGTAACGGCATATTTTGACGAAACACTCTATCAAAAAGAGATTGAGTTTCTCTTTAAACCAGGTCCCGGTTACGTCGGGCATGAGCTTATGGTGCCGCAAATAGGCGACTACCATACGCTTACCGCAGAAAATGAAGGCCGCGTTTTAGTACGAAACGAAAGCGGCATTACCTTGCTTTCTAACGTTTGTCGTCATCGACAAGCCATTATGCTCAATGGCCGCGGCAATGCACTGCGCAATATTGTTTGCCCATTGCATCGCTGGACTTATAACCTCGATGGCAAATTAATCGGCGCGCCTCACTTTAGTACCAACCCATGTCTTAATTTGCCCCGCTCTTTATTGCAAAATTGGCAAGGATTACTGTTTGAAGGGCCGCGCAATGTCAGCGCTGAGCTAAGTAAGCTAGGCATTAACGATAAATTTAATTTTTCAGATTATGTACTCGACCACATAGAGGTACATGAGTGTCATTACAACTGGAAAACTTTTATCGAAGTGTATCTTGAGGACTACCATGTTGAGCCCTTCCACCCGGGGCTGGGCAATTTTGTCTCATGTGATGACTTAACTTGGACTTTTAGTGATTGGTGCAGTGTGCAAACGGTCGGGTTACATGCTGACCTGCGTCGCCCGGGTACGCCTATTTATGAAAAATGGCATAAAGCGGTGCTGCGTTTTAACCAAGGTAAGCTGCCCGAACACGGAGCCATTTGGCTTACCTATTTTCCAAACGTCATGGTGGAGTGGTATCCCAATGTCTTGGTGGTTTCGACTCTACATCCACAAGGACCTCGGCATACGCGCAATATTGTTGAGTTTTACTACCCGGAAGAAATCTCCTTGTTCGAGCGAGAATTTGCACTTGCTGAGCGTGCTGCTTATATGGAGACATGTGTAGAAGACGATGAAATCGCGCTGCGTATGGATGCGGGTCGAGAGGTATTAATGCGCCGAGGCACCAGTGACGCAGGGCCGTATCAAAGCCCAATGGAGGATGGTATGCAACATTTTCATGAGTGGTATCGCAAAATCATGCACTTTTAGGACAAGATAAAAATTCGCTGAGCTAGTTAATCGAATGCACAATTAAATATAACTGGGCGCCCCTGATGTCGGGGCGCGTATGACAATTACCTATCTCGCGCGCCGCTTGATCACAAAACAATCAACACACTAAAAAGAGACGTATTGCAATAAGTGTTCAGGGCAACACAATCAGTCGTCAATACGACTCACCATCTTTGCGCGCGGATATATCAATAACACAGAGGGCATTTTATTTTTGATATACATCACAATCGGTCCAAGCAATTCATACACTCGTAATACGTTGACTTAAGGAGAAACCCATGTCCGCGCTCTGGATGCTCGCTGCAGCATTTCTATTTTCGGTGATGGGCGTATGCATTAAGTTTGCCGCTTCTCTTTATGGTTACAACACCGCTGAAATTGTTTTCTACCGCAGCCTTATTGGATTAATCACTATGTGGGTATGGATGCGCAAGCAAGGGGAACCGATATACACCCATAATTGGTCTATGCATCTTCATCGCAGTATTCTGGGCGTCACGGCAATGGCACTATTTTTCGCTGCCATCACGCAATTACCTTTGGCTACTGCCATTGCCCTAAGCTACACATCACCCATATGGATTGCCATCATCCTTGCCTTAGCACCCCTGGTCCGAAAACGTCATCGCCCACCCGATGAAAAATTACTTATTGCGGTATTTATTTCTTTTGTGGGGGTGATTTGCTTACTACAACCCACCATAGAAAATAATCAACTGAGCAGCGGTCTATTCGCATTATTAGGTGGGCTGATGGCTGCTTTTGCTTATCTCACCGTAAGAGAGTTAGGTCAGCGAGGGGAATCCGAAACGCGTACTGTATTTTATTTATCTGCCGTCGGTATCGTCGCAAGCACCTTATGGATGAGCTTTTCAGACCTGCACACCCATACACCTAATGGGATTTTATTGTTAAGCGGTGTGGGTATTTCCGCAACGCTCGCACAATTAGCCATGACACGCGCATACCGCCTGGGAAACACAATACTTACCGCCAACCTCCAATACACCGGTGTCGTTTTTTCAGCTTTCTGGGGCATATTAATTTGGCATGATCACCTTAATATCATGAGTTGGATTGGCATACTACTGATCATTTGCAGCGGCATTGCCTCTACACTATTGCGTCCACCCCTTACAGATGACACACCCTCCACACCTACCTAAATTTATGTCTACCCTCACACCCCTTATCAGCGCCCAAGCGCTCCACGCATTACAAGATGTGTTAATTCTTGATTGTCGTTTTGATTTAACCAATCCCTATGCCGGCGAACAAGCCTATCGTAGCGGCCATATACCGCACGCACGTTATCTCGATCTGGAGAAAGAGTTAAGTGGTGCGAAGACAGGTAAAAATGGTCGTCATCCATTACCCAACCCTATCCACCTAAGCAACACGCTCAGACAACTCGGACTCAATAAAAACACCCACGTCGTTGCCTATGATGACCAAGAAAGTATTTTCGCCGCACGCACATGGTGGCTATTGCGCTGGTTAGGCCATTCTCAGGTACAAGTACTCGATGGTGGACTAAGCGCATGGTTGCAGGCTGATTACCCGCTCTCACTCGCAGTCCTGCCAAAACCGCTTGGCAATTTTCAAGAAAAACAAAACAGCGTACCCACTGTCGATACCGCACTCGTACTCAACAATCTACATCATCAGACATGGCAATTACTCGATGCACGCGCGCCCGATCGCTTTCAAGGTAAAAATGAAACCTTAGATCCTGTGGGAGGCCATATTCCAGGCGCCTATAACCGCCATTTTCGCAATAATCTGCGCGCAAATGGCTGCTTTAAATCCGCAGTACAACTGTATGACGAATTTACACAGCAACTTACATCCACACTACCGGTTATCCATCAATGCGGCTCAGGCGTCAGTGCCTGCCAAAATCTCCTGGCCATGGAAATAGCAGGACTGCCAAGTGGCGTACTCTATCCAGGATCATGGGGCGAATGGTGCAGCGACCCCCAACGACCCATATCGCTCACAAGCACTGACAGTATCTCTATCTAAGCCCCCTATTATGCGCAACAAGTCGGCCAAAACACATGCAGTATCTTGGCCTACTTACAAAGTACCTTCAAAATATCAACGCAAAAATTAGTCAACCAACCGATATAGTTCTAGCCTGTTGCCAAAAAGAAAGCGCCCAGGTGGATGTAAAATATCGCCCTAAAGCAAATCCCCTCTCTTCGAGCACTGTCGTTCAAAAATAGCATTTCATATGAGACTAAAAACCATTCTTTTATCTCATGCAGCGCCTTATCAATATGCAGCCTCTAATGCAAAGCTTTTATAGCTGCGTGTGATCCAGCACACCTGCTTGGGCAAATAATCTTAACTTTGCTAAACGCCAGTCGGCTAAACAACGAATGCGTTCCTGCCGCGCCTCTGAAAGCGCAGTTTGCGCATTTAAGATCGCCAACATATCTGCCGCACCTTTATCGAATTTTCGATACACCGAATCCAACGCAGCCTGCGCACTCTCCAGATATTTTTTTGAAGCATCTAAATTTTCCAGCGCGGCGACGGCATCCGCATGCGCTTTCACAATATCCATCAATGTTTTCTGCTGTACATCCAATAACTCTGCTTTCTTTTGCTCAACAGCTGCCTGCGCACCCCGCACTTTATAGGTACGAAAAAATCCATCAAATAAAGGAATATTTAAAGTAAGCCCAGTCAACATTTCATTTGTATTAGGGCTTAAAGATTGATTAGGGCGCCCATTCTGGTAAACGTTACTGGTGAAATCGATGGTAGGCAAACCATCAGAGCGTGTCGCCGCTACTTTTTCTTGCGCTGCAATCACTTGCTGACGGGCAGCGATTAACGCAGGATGTTGTTTTTGAATTTCCGCTAACCAATCATGTAAGTCTTGGCGTAGTGACACATTTTTATCGACCAAATCGTCGGCCAACACCAATAAAGTATCCAGTGGTAAACCAATAAGATGGGTGAGCACCGCAAGTGCTTTTTGATTGGCTGACTTTGCGCGACTCTTATCTAAGCGCGCGCGCGCTAATGCCGTATCCGCTTGTAAGGTATCAGTCTGCGCACCCACCCCTTGCTTTTCACGACGTTGGGCCACAAGCACTATTTGCTGTGCCAGTGATTCATTTCTTGATTTCTCTTGCCAACTTGCCCGAGCAGTTTGCGCATCAAAATAAGCACCCACTACATCGGCCAGCGTTTTTTGTAATGTCGCTTCATGACTTGCTAACGCTGCACTCAGCAAAGCTTGCGCAGAACGTTGATTCGCTCCTCGCCCTCCAAAATCAAATAAACGCCAAGTCACGCCACCAGAAATAGTGTTACTGGTAATCGTAGTATCAAAGCCACTGCTTGCGGGCGGATAACTTATTTTGTCTCGCATGCGACTTAGGCTTGCCGTTAATGTCGGCAAATAGGCCGCACGTGCTTCGCCTAAAGCGCCCGCTTGCACTTTAATCGAAGCCCAAGCAGCTTGAATTTGCGGATTACCACACAAAGCTAAATCAACCGCTTGTATCAATGAAAGAGGCTGAGTCATTTCGTAAGACACAGGACATGCTAATGATCGTACCTCGTTAGACAACAGGGTATCGCTATCGAGTTTTGGTGGACGGGTATGCAATGGATCAACAAATGGACTGGTCGTCATATCAATGAGATCTCGGCCATGTGCTACATCGATCGATAACATCACAGTCGTGCATAAAATGAGGGGCACTAACAAGGTCGTCACACGCCCTCGCCAAAGACAGCGCGCAATCGCCTCATCAGATAAGCGCCGTTTAATACGGCCACCGCAGTCACACCAAATATATCTGCGCTCAGGGCACATGCGAGACCTGCTCCCTATCAATCCAATATATGTGCGGCACATATGCCATGCGCGTCGCAATCCCATATCAACGCTCACGTAAGGCTTCATGAGTATGCTGTATAAGAGGCGACAAAATATATTCGATGATGCGACGCTCGCCTGTTTTAATTTCAACGCTTACCGACATCCCCGCTGACAAAGGTACCGAGCTACCTTCTACTGCTAAAGTGGATTGACTCAAGCGCACCTTGACCGAATAAATCAATCCCTTTTTTTCATCTTGAATCGCATCACGTGAGACATGTATTACCTTTGCGGTTAACGTACCGTACTTGCTGTAATCAAACGCATCCACTTTCACCGCAGCTAACTGACCTTCACGTACAAACCCAACATCTTTGTTTTCCATAAAAGCTTCTACTTCCACCTGTTTTTCTTCGGGCACGATCAACATCAACGCTTGCGCCGCCGGCACAACGCCGCCGACCGTATGTACCGTAAGCTGCTGAACAGTGCCATCGACCGGCGCAGTGAGCTTGAGTAATTTACTATGCTCACCACTCCGCTTAGCATCTTGTCCACTTACAGCCGCCGCTTTACGCCCTTCAGTTAAACCATCCCATGCTTCCTTGCGAGTTTGCGCAATCAATACCTTCCGTTGATTTTTTGCATCGACCCACTGTCCGTCCAGCTCAATACGTGCCCGCTCTTTTTCTAACCATGCGTCTGTTGCAATATCGTGATTCTGTGCCAACAATTTGTAATCGCTCGCTTGTTGCTCTACAAGCGATAACGCATGTGTATAACGCGCAATATCGCCATCAATGCGTAGCAGCTTGCTGTAGAAATCATGGTATTGACTTTCTAATTGGCCTTGCGCGCTTTGCCACTGTTTATCGGATAAGCCAGCAATTTTCGGGAGGCGTGGCCGTTGTAAATGCGCAATCGCATCGAGCAACATCTGCGAACGTGTTTCCTGCAAAATAGCTTCTATCTGACTGTTTTTCGCTTTATCGTGTTCAGCATCTGTGCTACTTGAATCAAGTGTCATTAGTACCTCTCCCGCTTTGACACTTTGGCCTTCTTTGACGTACACCGCACGTACCGCAGCGACTTCAACCGAAGCAATTGTTTTGGTGTAATCAGAGGGAATAATTTTGCCTGTTGCATTCACCACGATGTCCATTTTTCCCAAAATAGCCCAAAGCACAATCGCAATCACTAACGCGCCTAAGACTAATCCCGTTAAGCGTACTGTTGTGGATACAGGTTTTTCTTGAATCGCTAAAGCAGCAGGTAAAAACTCTGCTTCCTGCTCATTAAACAAACCCCCATCTAGGTGTTTACGCACGCCCCAAAAATACGAAAACACTTGTCGATAGCGTTTCAATAACGCACGGTAAGCGTCTAACCGATACTTAAAGCTCATACGTGTGTACCTTCAGGCTGCTGATCAAAAGTAACCACATCCACTTGGTGACCTTGCTGAAGTGTATATAGCTGCGTATAAATACCGTGCACATTGCTTAATAGCGCAGCATGATTACCTACTTCAACAATTTGACCACGATCCATCACCACAATGCGATTCGCGTCACGCACAGCCGACAAACGATGCGCAATAATCAGCACCGTGCGCCCCGCACAAATTTGGCGCATATTGTCTTGAATAATTTTTTCTGACTCATAATCTAAAGCACTCGTGGCTTCATCAAAAATCAAAATTCGTGGATTGGCAATCAAAGCCCGCGCGATTGCAATACGTTGACGCTGCCCCCCAGATAGCCCCGTGCCATGTTCCCCCACCAAGGTGTCATAGCCTTCAGGAAGCTCGCAAATAAATTCATGCGCACCTGCCAACTTAGCCATATCAATAATGATTTCAATCGGCAAAGCAGGATTAGACAAAGCAATATTGTCGCGAATAGAGCGATTAAATAAAGTGTTTTCTTGGAGAACCACTCCTATCTGGTAGCGCAAAGAAGTGGTATCAATAATCGCAATATCTTGCCCATCCACCATGACCCGCCCGCGATCAGGCACATACAAACGTTGCACTAATTTAGTCAAGGTACTTTTACCTGAGCCTGAACGACCCACGATACCAATCACTTCACCCGGATGAATTTTTAGATTCACACTACGAATCACATCAGGTGCATCGGGGCGATAGCGAAATGAAACCTGATCAAACTCAATCGCACCTGCAATACGAGGAATGCGGGTTTTTTGTCCGACAATTTCTGTGCGGGTGTTCAGAATATCGCCTAAACGGCTTATAGAAATCCCCACCTGTTGGAAGTCATTCCATAACTGTGCCAATCGCAAAATCGGTGCAGCGACTTGGCCCGCAAGCATATTAAAAGCAACCAATTGACCCACAGTCATTTGGTTATCAATCACAAAACTCGCGCCCAACCACATAATGACAACCGTCACTAACTTGCTAATCAAGGTCACACTACCACTGGCGACCATCGCAATATTATTGGTGGATAAGCCCGATGAGACATAGGCAGCAAGTTGCTTTTCCCATTTTTGCTGCCAGCTAGGCTCCACTGCCATCGCCTTTACTGTATCAATACCACTGATCGTTTCAACCAAAAAAGACTGATTTTCAGCACTCTTATTAAATTTATCGTCTAATCGTGTGCGCAGTATCGGCGTGAATATTAGCGAAATAACACCATACAATGGAATCGATGCCACGACCACTAAGGCTAACCATACGCTGTACCAAAACATAATGCCCAAAAAAATAAACGAGAAGAGCACATCCAACACCAGGGTCATGGCATTGCCCGTTAAGAAAGAGCGAATATTTTCCAACTCCCGGATACGCGCAACCGAGTCACCCACTCGCCGCGCTTGAAAATAAGAAATCGGTAAATTAAGTAAATGCCTAAACAAGCGCGCACCTAACTCCACATCCATTTTGCTGCTGGTCTGAGCAAAAACATAGGTACGAATGCCAGTAAGCAAAGACTCAAATAAAGTTGCACAGATCAATCCAATCGCGACCACATGCAAGGTTTTCATCGCATGATTAACCAACACTTTATCTACGACCACCTGGAAAAACATCGGGGTGGCTAGCGCAATCAGCTGCAATACCAAAGAGATTAGCAATACCTCCCGCAATAACTTGCGATATTTGATAATGGCAGGAATAAACCAAGTGAAATCAAACTTTGCCATCTCTCCGGCATAGCTTGCGCGAGAAGTAAAGAAAATCAGTTGTCCAGACCACAGCGACAAAAATTCTTCTAACTTCAATATGCTCGGCGCAGAACCAGGTCGCTGAATAAGAATGCGCGTATCAGGTGACAGTGCTGCTGAGTGCCGCGTAGCAGTGGCCCCACTCGTATCCACTTTCCCCACAATAAAAAATTGCCCTTGCTTATCTTGTGCAACAGCAGGTAAAGGCGCACGTGCTAAGCGTGCTGGATCTTGGGTAATTGCCTTGGCACTCATCCCTAAAAATTGTGCGGCACGCAAAATCTTCGAGATCGTAAATAGCTCAGCACCAAATTCATGTTTTAACTTAGCCGCATCAGCCGATACCCCATGTAAGCCGGCCATCAATAGCAACGCTAAGAGGCCGCTATCTATCTCTTTTGGATCAGGCGATATGGTGTGGTCAGCTCCGGAGGTAGTCATTGTGCTCACAATCAGTCAGACATTAAAAATAGACGACGATTCCCTCTCACAAAACACAAAAGAACCGACAAGCAGTCATTAACACGTATAAAAAGCGTCATCGAATAATACGATAAAAACAAAAAAGTTACTAAATGTATACAAAAGACCATCTGATTTCTTTATAGAAAGCGGCATTTACTTGCTTAGTAAATTTATGTTTCTATAAAAAGCAAACTCAACAACAGGCCCGCACAACTGCATCTGCCTTGCTAGAGACGCCAAAGCAAACAATAGGAAACCGGGTACACCTCTATTTATTGCTTCTATTTAAGTTGCATTACATATGCATCATATTGCATAATGCCCTCATGCAACTCACACTTTTCACCGATATGGGCCTGCGTACTTTGATGTATTTATCGCACGCTCAAGACGATCGCTCAATCACCATTGCTGAAATCAGCGCGCGCTTTCATGTCCCGCGCAATCACCTAACCAAAGTCGTACAAAAACTTTCCAGTCTAAAGTGGGTGGACGCAACGCGTGGCCGCAATGGTGGTCTATGCTTAGGGCACAACGTGTGGGCCCTAGGTCTGGGCACAATTATCAAAACACTTGAGGGCGATCGTAGCGTAGTGAATTGCACCACACCACCTTGCGTCTTAGCAGGCAATTGCCAGCTTAAACATGCATTAGATCTGGCATTGCAGGCATTTCATAACGAGTTAGACAAATTCACGCTACAAGATCTTATGTCAGCACCTACCACCCACGTACTGACGCGGTTACATAAGACCTTGCTCAATACGACAACCACAACCCCACGTCACTAAAAAATTTCTTAGTTTGAGTCATCACATTTTTTGTTTTTTTAAAGTTGCATTTTATTTACCACAAATGGAGTCTCTATGTTGTCTGCCTCTTCTCTCCCTTATATTGAAGCAAGCGTCCCTGTACTACGTGCACATGGGGGCGAGATCAGCAAAGTGTTTTACCGCAATCTATTTGATAGCCACCCCGAGTTAACCCAATTATTCAATATGGGTAACCAAGCAGCTGGCACGCAACAACAAGCATTGGCCGCGGCACTCTTTGCCTATGCTGCCAACATTCATAATACGGATGCACTTGGCCCTGTCATTAATCGCATTGTCCACAAGCATGCTTCGGTAGGCGTGTGTCCTGCGCACTACCCCATCGTAGGACAATTTTTAATTGGCGCAATTAAAGAAGTGTTAGGGGATGCGGCCACACCCCCGCTGCTCAATGCATGGGATGAAGCCTACTGGCTACTTGCTAGACAGTTTATTGCCGCGGAAAAAAAACTCTATGATGCAAATGGTTTACAACCCGGGGACCTTAGGCAAATGAAAGTCCTCAGCAAAACGGCAACAAGCGACGAAGTAAGTACATTTACGCTTGGCTGTATGGACGGCTCACCTGCGGGACCATTTATACCAGGACAATATATATCTGTAGTCGCCACCTTGCCCACTGGGCAAAGCCAGCAGCGGCAATACAGTTTATCTGATGCCCAAGGTCTTGCTCATTGGCGTATATCAGTCAAGCGCGTTACACAACAAGATGCGGCGCCAGCAGGTGAAGTATCCAATTGGCTCTATAAAAACATTCACCCCGGAGATATCTTGCTTGTTAGCTCACCGTTTGGAGATTTCACCCCTGCTCTAAATAAGACTACCCCTATCGCACTACTTTCAGCAGGCGTAGGCATCACCCCGATGATCTCGGTACTCAATACCTTAGCGCAATCTAAATGTCCTCGTTCAATTCTATTTGCCCATGCCACACGTCATGGGGCAACACACGCACATATCGAGGATGTCAAAGCCGCAAAAAATAAATTACCGGGCATGGTAATGCACACCTTCTACGAAAATCCACGACCCCATGATCGTTTAGAAATTGACTATACCCAGCAAGGAAGAATGCGGCTTGATCCTGCGGTTATTACTGCATTTTCTGAGGGCTTCTTTTATCTTTGCGGGCCCCACGCATTTATGCAAGTGCAGTGGAAAAATCTAATTGCCGCCGGCGTCTCTCCTCACCACATTCAACGCGAAGTATTTGGCCCAGATTTACTCGAACAACTCGCATAATCAATCACGCGTTTTACCCAATCGTTATGGGGTGTTATGACCATTGCGCGTATATCTGCAAGCTACGTATAAGGGGAAAATAATCCTTGGCAATACCGTAAAGTCTACTCAAACACAGCACACCCAACGCACGCTCAAAATAAAAGCGCTACCAAAACATAAGGCCAGCAAACGCTGGCCTTCTTCAACACGAAACGGCATTACTCCTGCATAGGACTAACAATATCAAGCACTTGCCAATCACCCTCAGCCACTTTATATAAGGTCACTGTGGCATCACGCAAATCACCATACTGATCATATCCAATTTCTTTACTTGTGATTCCCGCCGATTGAGTTGTAAATAAATACGGTAGATATGCTTTGGGCTCAGTTGAATTAGCTTTTTTCATAGCACCAAACATCATCATCGCTGCATCATAAGAAGCGGGCGCATACACATCAACGGGCGCACCAAAGCGTGCTTTATGACGCTCGTTAAACGCCACCCCACCGGGCATTTGCGCTAATGGTTTCCCCCCCAACACAACCACGGTGCCTTGCGCCGCCCGACCCGCCACCTTTAAAAAACTATCCATGCGCAATGCCTCAGTGCCCAACAAAGTCGCATCAATTCCTAACTCACGCATTTGCTTAACCAATGGTGCTGCTTGTGCTGCCATACCACCATAAAAAATACCTTGCGGTTTAGCGCGTTTAATACTACTTAGAATCGCTTTAAAGTCATACGATTTGTCAGAGGTAAATTCACGTCGCACAATCTGCGCCCCCGCTGCACGGGCCGCACGCTCAAACTCATCAGCAGCTCCCTGTCCGTAGGCCGTGCGATCATCAATCAAAGCGATTTTTTTTAAGCCAAGTGTTTTAACTGCATAATTACCCATCACCCTACCTTGCTGCACATCTGACGGTAACATCCGAAAAGTCGTTTTAAATCCTTGACGGGTATATTCGGGCGCACTGGCTAAAGAAAATTGGGGCAATCCGGCTTGCTGATAAATGCGTGAAGCTGGAATCGCTACCCCGGAATTAAAATGACCAAACATGCCGTTCACTTGACGGTCAACCATCTTTTGCGCAATTTGTGTTCCCAGCCGAGCATCTGCTTGATCGTCCTCAACGAGCAATACCACTCTCATGGGCTTACCGCCAATTAAGGTTTTACTCGCATTAAAATCTTCTACCGCTAGGACAATGCCGTTATACATATCTTTGCCATACATCGCATGGGGTCCGGTCAAAGGCGCTGCAAACCCAATTTTTAGTTCCTCGGCATAAGCACACTTCATACAAAAACAAAGAGCAAAAGTCAGTACAGCCAATAAAGATACGGTAATTTTTTTCATAGCAATCCTCTAATAATAGAAACGCTTTTTCTACAAAACACCCAAGCATCTGTTCACAGTCAGGGTAGACAAAACTACATTTTGGCTATCCTTAGTGACTCACATATTGAATCAACAGTACAACACTTACCCCCGCAGCAATCAAGAAAATTTGTATGCATGACTCACCCCAAGTGGCACGTCGCTGCATTTGTGGCATCAGATCACTCACCGCTATATAAATAAAACTGCTTGAAGCCAGCACTAACAAGTAAGGCACCCAAGATAAAGTGTGTTCAAGTAAAAAATAACCGAGTAACCCGCCCAACACCGCTGCAAGCGTTGAAATAAAGTTGTAACACAGCGCCCGCTTTTTGCTAAAACCGGCGTTAAGAAGCACCATAAAATCGCCAATTTCTTGTGGGATTTCATGCGCAACAATCGCCAATGCAGCAACGACACCTAACTGCGGATCAGTCAAAAAAGCAGCGGCAACCAATACGCCATCGACAAAATTATGAAAGCCATCGCCGACCAATACCATCCATCCACTTTTTCCCGCGCTCTCTGCATCATGGCCATTGTGGTGACCATGACCATCTCCTTCGTGATGGTGTGAGTGCCGTAATAGCGTCAACTTCTCTAACAGAAAAAAGCCAAGCAATCCACTCAACAAAAAAACACAGAGCAAATGTGGATCTGCATCGGATTCAAATGCTTCAGGTAGCGCATGTAACAAGGCGGTAGCTAATAACAGGCCAACCGAAAAACTCACCATACGGTGAACAAGATGCGTCAATAGTCCAAACGAAAGCAGCGCAGCACTCGTAATACTCACCGCCCCCGCAGCCAAATTCGCCAACAAGATATAAACTAAAGTCGAATCCATACTGCCCCCAATATTAAGTCTCTACGTATATGAAACACACCCTCTACGTTTTGCGCGACCACACAATAGACTTGTTTTAAAATGGTGGCAAGCCACAGCCCCTCACACCTAATTGATGCCCCCCTCATATACATCCGCTAGTCCAGCAGCGAATGCAACTTCGCACTAATACGCCACTCAGCAGCAACAATATGGAAAACGAGCATAAAAAGATGACGCATATTTAAGCAAAAAAGCACAAACAAAATGCACACTCAGAACCCACACTTAAGCTTTGCACCAAACGCCATCACTACCCTCAGTGGATCCCCATAGAATGGCCCATCCACCTTGCGTATCGCCCATCAATGAGCCTCTTCCCAATTGAGTCCCACGCCCATCTCCACAAGCAAGGGCACCTTTAACTTGGCAACATCACACATCAAATCAGGCAAACGCTGCTGAACAACATCAAGCTCAGCATTTGGCACTTCTAATATCAACTCATCGTGCACTTGCATAATGATGCGGGTACGCATGGCCATGCTATCTAGCCAATGGTGCACCGCCACCATCGCCAGTTTAATCAGATCCGCTGCCGTGCCTTGCATGGGTGCATTAATCGCAGCACGCTCAGCGGCCTGACGACGCGGTCCATTTGAGCCATTAATCTCTGGCAACCACAATCTACGACCAAACACCGTTTCCACATAACCATGTTGCTTTGCCAATTGACGCGTTGATTCCATATAACGCGCCACACCGGGATAACGTGCAAAATAAGTATCGATATAACGTTGAGCAGCATGGCGTTCAATACCCAAATTACTCGCCAAGCCAAACGCACTCATGCCGTAGATAAGACCAAAATTAATCACTTTGGCATAACGTCGTTGCTCATGCGTAACGACATTGACATCAACAGAAAAGATTTCCGCCGCCGTCGCAATATGAATATCGCGTCCATCTGCAAACGCTTGCAGCAAGCTCGCATCTTCCGATAAATGCGCCATGATGCGCAGCTCGATTTGCGAGTAATCAGCGGAAAGCAAAACATGACCGGGCGCAGCGATAAATGCCTCACGAATACGACGCCCCTCTTCGGTGCGCACCGGAATATTCTGCAAGTTAGGATCACTCGAGGCCAAACGCCCCGTTACGGCCACGGCCTGCGCATAATGCGTATGCACCCGTCCCGTATCTGCATCCACCATCCGAGGCAATTTATCGGTATAGGTCGACTTAAGCTTTGCTAACCCGCGGTAGTCCAATAACATTTTGGGCAAAGGATAATCTTGCGCAAGCTTTTGTAGTACTTCCTCATCGGTGGAGGGTGCTCCACTCGCCGTTTTCTTGACAATAGGTAACTGCAATTTTGTAAACAGCACCTCGCCCACTTGTTTGGGCGAATTTAAATTAAACACCTGCTCCGCCAAACGATGTACCTGTGTTTCGAGTGCCAGTAATTTATCACCCAGCTCAAGACTCTGTGCAAGCAGTTTCTCACTATCTATCAACACACCATTGCGCTCAATCGTCTGCAACACACTCAGCGCCGGCAACTCAATCTGCTGGTAAACAAAGCTGAGATTTTCATCACGTTCTATTTGCGGCCACAGTGCTTGATGCAAACGTAAAGTGATATCCGCATCTTCTGCCGCATAAGCAGTCGCCTTCGCAATCTCTACGTCTTCAAAACCAATTTGTTTAGCACCCTTGCCACATACATCAGCATATTTAATCGTTGTCTCACCCAGATGACGTAAAGCCAAACTATCCATATCATGACTACGATGCGATTCCAGTACATAGGATTGCAGCAAGGTGTCATGAACAATACCGCGCAAACAAATACCATGATTCATAAGAACATGCGCATCGTATTTTAAATTTTGGCCAACCTTAGGGTACTGCGCGTCTTCTAACCAGGGCTTTAATTTTTCCAGGGTAAGCGCCCCATCCAATTGCACAGGTTGATCTATACCGCAATGAGTCAGTGGAATATAACAAGCAATACCCGCTTGCGTACTTAATGAAAGTCCCACAATACGGGCATGCAAAGGATCCAAAGAAGTTGTCTCGGTATCGACACAAGTAAGCGCACTCGCTTGTATTTTTTGCAGCCAAGCATCTAACTGTGCATCCGTATTTACCATTTCATAATGCCGATCGGGCCCAAAAGCCAAAGTAGTCAGCACTAAATCCGCAGGTAACAGCGGCTCAGCCAGTCCCTCATTGGGCAAAGCCAAGGCAGTGGTTTCTTTTTCAACACCGAGCTCTTTAAGCCAACTACGAAAACCTTGCTGCTTAAAAAACGTACGCAAAAAGACCGTGTCTTGTGCACGCGTCACTAAGCAATCAAAATCCGGCACCTCTTCGCTTAAATCGCAATCTGTTTTCACCGTTAACAAAGTACGTGCAATCGGCAACCAATCCAGTGCTGCGCGCAAATGCTCCCCCACCGCACCTTTAATATCACTGGCATGCGCCATGATTTCATCTAAGCTTCCATAGCTAGCTAACCATTTCAAAGCCGTTTTTGGCCCCACCTTACTCACACCAGGTACGTTATCTGCGGTATCACCAATCAAAGTCAGATAATCCAAAATACCACTGGCGGGTACACCAAATTTCTGAACAACAGCATCTGGATCAAGTACTTCAGCACTCATCGTATTGACCAGCGTCACTTGAGAGTTGACCAACTGAACAAGATCTTTATCGCCAGTAGAAACCACCGTATGCAAACCCGCCGTACGCGCACGAACCGCTAAAGTGCCAATCACATCATCTGCCTCCACCCCCGGGACACTCAACACAGTCCAGCCTAACGCCGAGACAACTTGGTAAATAGGATCAACCTGACGAGATAAATCCTCCGGCATAGGAGGACGATGTCCTTTATATTGCGGATAAATATCATCACGAAAAGTTTTGCCACGCGCATCAAAAATGCAAGCACAATATTTAGCGGGAAAATCATCGCGTAACTTGCGCAACATATTGATCAAGCCATAAATGGCACCCGTGGGTTCACCTTGATCATTACGCATATCAGGTAAAGCATAAAAAGCGCGATATAGGTAACTCGAGCCATCTACCAAGAGCAGGGTATGATCCTCTCGCTTTATGACAGCGGTAGAGTCGAGATGTGTAGGTAATACAAACATGGATAATCCTGACAAGGATCACAGGAGACAGTGACTAAAAATGAACACAATGAGTGAAAGAAAAAACATTCCAAGCCTTCGGGCACTTGCCGATGAAGATCGTGCAACCAGCAAAAAAGCACGCGCTTCCTGGCAGATCTTCACGATTATGGCAGAGTTTATCGAAGCAACCGAGTATCTCTCGGAAATTCGCCCAGCGATTTCTATCTTTGGTAGCGCACGACTTCCCGAAGCCTCTCCTTATTACGCACAAACTCAAGCGATTGCACGTCTCTTCTCCGATGCAGGATTTGCCGTCATCTCTGGCGGTGGCGGTGGCCTTATGGAAGCCGCTAACCGGGGCGCACATGGCGGACGCTCGCCCAGCGTCGGGCTTAATATTGAGCTACCTCACGAGCAAAGCGGTAATAGTTACCAAGACATCACCATGCGCTTTCGTCATTTTTTTACGCGCAAAGTTACGTTCGTCAAAAATTCCGATGCATTTGTCTTAATGCCCGGTGGCTTTGGCACTTTAGATGAACTCACCGAAGTCCTTACGCTGATTCAAACCGGGAAATCCCGTAAAGTCCCCGTAGTATTGGTTGGCTCAACCTTTTGGCACGGCCTACTGGAATGGGTAAAAACAACGCTGCTTCCGCTCGCACTGATTTCAACAGAAGACCTCAATCTATTTGAAGTCGTCGATACACCTGAAGCAGCACTCGCCGCAGTACTTTCTTTTTACGAGGGCAATGCGATCAAAAACAAGGAAAAACCGGACGAAAACAGCTTTTACAGTGAGAATTTTTGATAGAATCGACCTCTTGCGTACCTCTTTTTAGCAACGGTCGAGACGCCTTGCAAATGAGTGCCAATCAGTCCATGGCACTCACCATTCTCTGCCAAAACAGAAATGCGCCTAAACCAACGGAGGTTATCGTGGAAAATTTTTATTGTCGCGCGTGTTTCTTATTCATGGCGCTGTTACTAGGCACCTTGCCCGCACACGGGGCTACTGCAGCACCCAAAGCCAACAAAAATATCAACACCGCTGCGGCCAAAACTGACTCAAAACAAACCTATGCAGCCGCAGCCGAAACAGGCAAAGATGAGCACAACATCGCTGAATTACCTAATTTAGATGAGATCAATCGTCCCGTATTACAACCACAGCAACTCGATATTAATACGCCGCGCAAACCAAGTTTTAAATTTCGCGATGGAGACGGTACCGAAATTCGCGAATACCGTGAACGTGATCGTGCCCCCGATATTGAAGTGAAATCAGGCGCGGGCACTGCTTACAAAATGTCTTCTCCACCCGATGGTGCTCCGCCTATAAACGATGACCCAGTAGCCAGAAAACCATCCATCGATATTTTAAAGTTTTAATCACGCTTTTGTTTAAGGCGCTTCATCGCCCCCTATGGCCGTTTTTACCCCGATTACACTCGCTCAACTCACCCCCTGGTTACAACAATTTAACCTGGGGCAAGCAGTTGATCTCTGCGAAATTCCACAAGGTGTTGAAAACAGCAATTTTTTTCTCACCTTACGCAAAAATCAGCAGTCAACCACCTATGTCCTTACCTTATTTGAGCGCTTAAGTTTTACCCAGCTGCCCTTTTACCTACACTTAACGCAACATCTTGCGGCACGCGGCATACCCGTCCCCGCGCCGATTAACAATCAACAGGGAGAAATACTCTCTTTGCTGAACGGCAAACCGGCGGTCTTAGTAAATAAACTGCCAGGCCAATCACTTACGACACCCACACCCCATCACTGTCAGCAAGTAGGGGCTGTACTGGCTCGTATGCATCTTGCCGGACAAGATTACCCAAACCAACAAAAAAATTTACGCAGCTTATCCTGGTGGCAAGAAACTATTCCTTTGGTACTTCCCTACCTAGCGCCTGTGCAACATGACTTACTTACCCAGGAGCTTGGCTTTCAAGAGCAATTTTTTGCAAGCGATACCTATGCCGATTTGCCCATGGGTCCCGGGCATTGTGATTTATTTCGGGACAATATTTTATTTGACACCATCGACGGACAAGATCACTTATGTGGTGTATTTGATTTTTATTTTGCGGGATACGATACATGGTTGTTCGACTTAGCCGTCACTGTCAATGACTGGTGCGTTGATCTGCAAAGTGGTTTACTAGATAGCGCACGCGCCTATGCACTACTGCACGCATACCATGCTATTCGGCCATTCCAGGCTAGCGAAAAATATTGTTGGCCTGCGATGTTACGCGCAGCCGCCCTACGTTTTTGGGTTTCCCGCTTGTGGGATTTTTATTTGCCTCGCTCTGCAAAAATTGTGCAGCTACACGATCCTACTCATTTTGAGCGAATACTGCACCATCACACTCAAACTCTACATAGCCCATGGATAACTTAAAGATGCAATTACGACACATGCCAGCCAAAACAGGCTATCTCTGGTTTTGCCAAGGGCTCTGGATATTTCGCATCAATCCCATTGGGTTTTTGATGCTTATTTTTTTATATATTTTATTAGTCCAAGTTGCCTTCTTTTTTCCAGAGCTTGGTCTATTGTTCATACTGATTTTTACCCCCGGAATTTCTTTAGGGTTTATGGCCGCCTGCCGCGCCGCCCTCGCTCAAGAGCGGCCCCGTCTTACGCTTTTTATCGACAGTTATCGACACTATGGCTCTCAGACCAGCAAACGCTTACTCGGTCTCGGTTTAATTTACACGCTCGCGGTACTCTCGATCAGTCTAATAACCTACCTATTTATTGATTTTCCGGTACTCGCTTTAGCGATCACGCAACAACAAGCGCCCAGTGCCGAAGCCATGCAACAACTCTATATCGCCGCGATTGTCGTGATGGTGCTGTATCTGCCCATTATGATGGTGATGTGGTTCGCGCCTCTGCTGATCGCTTGGCAACATATGTCCGTGATTAAAGCCCTGTTTTTCAGCTGGCTCGCCTGTTGGCATAATCGCGGCGCATTTATGCTCTATCTTATTTTATGGGCAGCCGCCCTTATTGTGCTGCCCTTAGCAGTCGACACCCTCCTCCTCCATTTTGACTTAGCCAATATTGCTGGGTTTATTGTGACGCCCTACTCCATCATCATGATGGCGATGCTTTATTGCTCGTTTTACGCAACATGGAAAGGATGTTTCCAAGAAATCACTTCTCATCATGACGATGTTTTACCTAGCCCCTAATTTCATATTGGCTATTTGCCTCACAATCCCTACTCGCACCTGTGATACATCCTTATGCAACACACCCATAATCATTTTTCCTCACACCATGACCAAAAATATCCTCATCTCTTAGCGGATATCGGGGGCACAAACGCGCGCTTCGCGTTAAAAATGCCGGATCAGCACATTGAGCACATACATATTTTTTCATGTGCGCACTACCCTGATTTGGCAGCGGCGATACGAGCTTATCTGGCCCATTGTGGACATCCAACGGTGTATCACGCCGGTGTTGCCATCGCTAACCCAGTGACAAGTGACACCATCAAAATGACCAACCACGATTGGCGTTTTTCTATCGAACATACTCGCCAAACATTAGGTCTTCACACTTTATTAGTCATCAATGACTTCACCGCATTGGCGCAATCTTTACCTTATCTTGATCACACACATTATGTGCAAATAGGTCAAAACGGGGTGGCACGTCCTCGTAGCGCAATCGGCCTTGTGGGTGCAGGCACCGGCCTGGGGGTCTCTGGCCTTATCCCAGCCGGAGAAGATCAATGGATTTCACTTAATAGCGAAGGAGGGCACGTATCTTTTGCGCCCACAGATCAAAGAGAAGCAAAAATCCTCGATTGGATGTGGCAAAAGCATACGCATGTATCTGTTGAGCGACTTATCTCCGGTCCCGGCATTATCGAGATCTACAAAGCATTAATGCACATTCATCATTTAGCTGCGGATGATATTAACGCCCAAGAAATCGTGCGCCGTGCACAAACGCAAGCATGCGCCGTCTGCGCAGAGGTACTGCAAGTGTTTAGTAGCATGTTAGGCGGTGTCGCCAGCAATATTGCACTCACTCTCGGTAGCTTTGGTGGGGTATATATCGGCGGAGGCGTCGCCAACCAATTGGGTCATCTTTTCGATCACGCGCTGTTTCGTCAACGTTTTGAAGCTAAAGGACGATTTACGCCTTACTTAACTGATATTCCAACCTATCTTATTACCACTCCATGCCCCGCATTTCTGGGCGTCGCAGCCATGCTCAACGCGCAATTAAAACAAACACTCGGGCACAATATATCTTCACAGCATTCAAGACAAACTAAAACGAGCCTACCTTAATTAACTGCGGGGTATCTTCCTGTGCAGCACAAAGTCATCGCTTACCAAAGAGTGAGTACACCAAAAACATAAGCACGCAACCACCAAAATGCGCAACAGCGTATATAAAGATTTGCGTGCCCCCCGCTTCATATAATAGGCAAGCAATGATCTTCACGCACAGCTGCACTCTGCGCAAACATACTGCCGCGCTCGCCCCGATCATTTATGCAAACATATTGATGCCATGACATCAGCGAGCCATAAAAAAAGCGGTAGCGCAGGTCACTAAAATAGTGCTATGCGCCACCGCCTCTTTTTTGGGATTACATTTTTGTATAACTAAACTAGTGACAACAAACGGCACGTCATTGTGTATTAGAGGGCTCTTCTTGACGTAAATGAGGAAACAAAATCACATCACGAATATTGGCACTATCTGTTAGTAACATCATCAAGCGATCAATCCCGATACCGCACCCCCCTGTTGGAGGCATACCGTACTCTAATGCACGAATATAATCTGCATCAAAATACATTGCTTCTTTATCGCCCGCTTCTTTTTGCATCGCTTGCTTTTGAAAACGCGCAGCCTGATCTTCAGGATCATTCAACTCCGAAAAACCATTCGCCACTTCACGCCCCGTCATAAATAACTCAAATCGTTCTGTAATTTCAGGATTGAGATCAGAGGCGCGCGCCAAAGGTGACACTTCTACAGGGTAGTCAATAATATAAGTGGGCTGCCACAGCAAACTTTCTGCGGTTTCCTCGAATAAAGCCAACTGCAATGCGCCTACACCAGCATCACGTAAATGAGGTGCGGCAATATCTACCCGATGTTGTAGCAGAGCCTGGCGTAAAAAATCCCGATTTTGTAATTGCTCTTTTTGATACTGCGGCGCATATTGGCAAATCGCCTCAACAATCGTTAGTCGTGCAAAAGGCTGGGCTAAATCAAGCGCGCGTCCTTGATAAGTCAGCGCAGTTGTCCCCAATACCGTCATCGCCGTGCGACGAATTAAATCTTCCGTAAAATCCATCAACCAACGGTAGTCGGTATACGCTGCATAAAACTCCATCATGGTGAATTCTGGGTTATGTCGCGTACTCACCCCTTCATTACGGAAATTGCGGTTCATCTCGAACACACGCTCAATACCACCGACAATCAAGCGTTTTAAATAAAGCTCTGGCGCAATACGCAAATACATCGACATATCTAATGCATTGTGATGTGTTGTGAATGGCTGTGCCGATGCCCCTCCCGGAATGGGATGAAGCATCGGTGTTTCCATCTCAACAAATCCAGCGGTATGCATATAGTCGCGTAAAGATGCCATGGTTTTCGCACGAATCGCAAAAATATTGCGTGTTTGTGGCGTCACAATCAAGTCCACATAACGTTGCCGATATTTCATTTCTTGATCAGCTAAACCGTGAAATTTATCAGGCAACGGACGCAATGATTTTGCCAGCAGACGCAAGGTTTTACAGCGCAGCGATAGCTCGCCTTTATTGGTACGAAACAACACTCCGGTTGCCCCAATAATATCGCCCATATCCCAATGTTTAAAAGCCTCATGAGTATCGCTACCGACACCTTCATCGTTGATATAAAACTGCATTTGACCGCTACCATCTTGCACGGTCGCAAAGCTTGCTTTACCCATCACGCGTTTAAGCATCATGCGTCCCGCCAACGATACTTCAATCGCCATCTCATCTAAAGATTCTTTCGTAGTCTCAAGATAACGTGCTTGCAAAATTTGTGCTTGCTCACTTGGCTTGAAGTCATTAGGGTAAGCAATCCCTTGAATGCGCAAACGCGCTAATTTTTCTCGACGCTCAGCCATCAGTTGTTGCGATTGTTGCACCACCACCTGCTCGTCTAATTGCTCTGTCATCTTAAACACCTTGTTTGAGGCTAGCTTCAATAAATGGGTCGAGGTCACCATCTAACACCGCTCGGGTATTAGACATTTCTACCTGGGTACGCAAATCTTTTACGCGGCTTTGATCAAGCACATAAGAACGAATCTGATGCCCCCAACCTACATCGGTTTTTGAGGCTTCCAGCTTGTCTTGCTCAGCCTGACGTTTGCGTAATTCAAACTCATAAAGGCGCGATTTCAACATGGCCATGGCTTCCGCACGATTGCGGTGTTGAGAACGATCATTTTGACACTGCACCACAATACCACTGGGCAAATGGGTAATACGAACCGCAGAATCCGTTTTATTAATATGCTGCCCACCCGCACCAGAAGCACGAAATGTATCTGTACGTAAGTCAGCGGGATTGATATCAATTTCAATCGATTCATCAACTTCAGGATAAACAAACACGCTGGCAAAAGAGGTATGCCGTCCACCTGAAGAATCAAAAGGGGATTTACGTACTAAACGATGCACCCCAATCTCGGTACGCAAAAAACCAAACGCATACTCACCCACTACTTTGATCGACGCACTTTTAATGCCCGCCACATCGCCATCCGATTCTTCCAATAGCTCTGTTTTAAAGCCTTTGCGTTCGCAGTACCGCAAATATTGCCGCAACAACATCGATGCCCAATCACAAGCCTCTGTACCTCCTGCGCCTGCTTGAATATCAATAAAACAATTGCACGCATCCATCGGGTGAGAAAACATGCGACGAAATTCCATTTCCGCCACCGCTTGACTCAAAATCAACACATCACTTTCAACAGCCACCAATACCGTGTCGTCATCTTCTTCACGTGCCAACGCAAATAAATCAGCACACCCATCATGATCCGCACAAATGCGATTAATTTTCGCAACGATATCTTCTAGAGGTTTTTTTTCTTTATTAAGCAATTGGCTTTGCTTAACATCTGCCCACATTTGGGGGTCTTCAAGTTGCGTGAGAATATGCTTTAGCCGTGACACCTTCGTGTCATAGTCAAAGATACCCCCGTAGTGCAGTAATACGTACACCTAAGTCAGATAAGGTGCTATCAAGTAAATTAATACGTTCAGATTCCATGTGTGCAGCGGCATTCAAGCCAAAAAGTAGACGGTCGCAAATTATACTAGTTAGCACCCTATCAAGACGATTGCATATCATTCACGTGCGCACTCAAGACAATGCACTAACGCACAGAAATCAAATTATCATCACGCACGTGCATATGAGGTTTGAGCGATAGGTGGCAGCCGTCACGACAGTGCCATTACTTGCGTTGAGTGCAGCCCGCGACCCTATGGCACTCACACTCAAGCCGTAACCTAATAAATATCCTGATAATAAAATTGCACATCGCGCGACAACGTGATGTGCATCATCCATACAAAACGCGCGCATCACTTAATGTGAGTAACGCTTAATATGCTCATAAAATTGCGCATGGATATGGCCCACACCCGACACCTCCGGGCTACTCGGAAAAACTGCTTCGACCCCAACGGGAGCAAGGCCAGGATAGAGATATCGCAAATTAGGCACCACATCATTTTTCACATGGAAATGGGTAATTAGATTTTTGGCATTCGCTACATTTTCCTTGGGCAATCGGTTAACGATACCCAAACTTAAATGTGCCGAACTAAACCCAATCGCCTGTACAGGCTGCGCTTGCGCAAGCGCAGCATAGACCGCAATGCCACCCCCGAGAGAATGGCCTAATGTACTCACCGTATATCCAGCGTAGCGACTATTTTCCGCCTGCACCTGCTGCAAAACAGCCCGGGTAATACACGCCCCCTGCTGATAACACAAAGGAATTCTCCCAAGCCCCGCCTTAAGATTTGCCACACACTGGTTAAACATACTGGGCTTGTTCAAATACAGACGTGATACCGAATAATCAATAGCCACTTTTTCACCCGACGTGGTACCCCCAAAAATCACTTTAATTTCACGCGCACTGTCATTGACCACCAAATAAGCGCTCAATCCCGAGTGCGGATCAATAAAGCTT
>JADYYQ010000090.1 GCA_020853585.1 Ottowia sp. | reverse complement strand
TTACCTGCGTTTTCGTATTGTTGTTTGCCTTGCTCGCTTAGTACCGCAGCGATGGCGATACGCGCTCGGGGTTCTGTAAGCACGACCACGGCGGCGGTTAGTACCCAGGGATGGGTACAAAGATGCGCTTCCATTTCGGGCAGAGATAAACGTTTTTCGGCAATTTTGACAGTGCGGTCTAATCGTCCACGCAATATAAAACGCCCATCAGCGCTGTGTGTTATGGCATCGTCGGTGTGCCAGAGGAGGGTGTTATCGGGCAGTAAAGGTGAGCGTAAAGTTAATACATTATTCTGTGTGCAGCCGATAGTGAGACCGGGTAGCGGTGTCCACGCTTCGTTTACATCTTGTATTCGCCAGGCAATCACGCCCGTTTCAGTGCTGCCAAAAATTTCAGTAGGGGATGTGTGAAGCTGTTGTTTGAATAGCGCCGTGGTTTTGGCAGGCAATGCGGCGCCGGATGAAAAAATATATTTGAGTTTTGGTACTAGCGGTGGTAGGGCAATAAGTTCGGGTAAACGTGTGAGATGTGCAGGACTTGAAATCAGTGTGCAAGCATCAAGCTGAGTTAATCGTTGCAATAGTATGCTTGGATCACGACATAATGTGGTGTCAAAGGTGCGTCCTGCGGATAGCGGCCAAAGCAAATGAAAGATCAAACCATAGAAGTGGCTATGGGGTACGGTGGCGATGACGGTGGATTGCCCTAGTGTATGTCCCCAGACGGATTCAAGTAGGGCGACTTCTGTTTCGCATTGGCGAAGTGTTTTAGATATTTTTTTAGGGACACCCGTGCTGCCTGATGTATAGAGATCGATGCGGGTAGTTGTTGGATCGAGGGGCGGTAATAGGATGGTTTTTGCGATATTTTGATATTGCACTGTTGTGTGTTGCGCTAGAGCGGTGAGCCTAGTAGGTGTCACCGCATCAAAAGCAGAGGTGAGCTGCGTTATCGTGCCAGGTTGTGTGTTGGGTGGAATCACCACATTTTTTCCGGCATATAAAAGCGCAAGCAAACAGATTAAAAAATCTTCTGCTTGCTCACAGACGAGCAACCAGCGCTGTGCTTTTTGTGTGCGAAACACATTTGCTTGGGTGATCACCTGGGCAGCAAATTCTGGCCAAAGTATAAAGCGCGTACCGTTGTGATAAACACGATGCACAGCATGACTGTGGTTGGTAAGCAAAGTATGCAGAGGCGTCATTGTCTAAGCTAGATAGAATTGGATGTGATGAAATAGCGCCGCACGAGACGCTCACCCAGCATCAAACCTCCCATTAGACAATAAGCGATAAGACCGTTATATAGCGCCCACGTTTCTCGGCTGGTATAGAGCGTTGTGTAAAAAGCGATGCCCGCATTGATAATAAAAAAGATGCACCATATTGTGGTGATATGGCGTGTGTAGCGCACACCTTGTGGAGATAGATTGGGCTCTTGTAAGCGAGCGATCCGCTCAATGATGGTAGGGGGATATCTCAGTGAGGTAGCAAAAAAAGAAAGCATACCTAAGCTAATCACAACGGGATAAAGACGAAGTAACACTTCGCTATTCGTAACCGCGATAGCGGCAATTAATGAGATGAAAGTAACGATGGAGATGCACTGATTAAGCGATAAATCAGATAAAAAAATCCGTATCTGAGCATGATGACGTGTTATAAAGATTAGTAAAAGTAAGCCGGCAATGGTACGGGGCTCAAAGTGTTGTAATCCAAAAAAAATAATTAATGGGGTGGCTAGCCAGAGCAGGATATGCAGGCTTTTTCTAATGTGGCTAGCAATGTGTGTTCTATTTGTTAGTTTCATATTGGGTGTTATCAGTAATTTGCCAAAAGGCCTATGCGGTTGGCTTCTTGTCTATACTGTCGGCTTGGTCCCCGGCATTGCGATCAATTTCTACGGTAGTTCCTTTTCAATGGGCGGCTAGACCTATCCGGACATCATTTAAATGATGTCTATATGCATAAAATATGCATATTGCTATCGTTGCACAGCAGTGTCTGTATCGCTATAAGTTGTAAGTTAGCTTAAAAGTAAAGCACGAATTGCCACAATGACATCGCTGACAGTGCGCACATTTTTAAAGTCATCAGGCTTAATACGTTTGCCCGTCAGCTCTTGAACTTTGATAGCAAGGTCAACTGCATCAATACTATCAAGATCAAGTTCTTCGAAAAGATGTGTGGTGGGCGTAACGCGCTCAGGATCAATTTCGAATGCTTTTGATAGGATAGCTTTAAGCTGATCTAAAATTTGTTCGTCAGTCATAGTGTGCTCTTTTAATACGTACGTAGTTTATTTTCGCGTATGGAATGCCAATAGGTAATTATTATCGCTAGTGAGCCTGTAGGTGCTGTTGCACAAAATGGGCTAAGGTATTGATGGAATGAAAATGTTTATGGTTTTCAGAGTCGTTTGCTGTGATATGGAGATTGTATTTTTTTCGTAGCGCAATCCCTAATTCAAGCGCATCGATTGAGTCCAGGCCGAGGCCTTCTGCCCCAAAAAGCGGTGCGCTGTCCTCAATATCGTCGGGCGTGAGGTCTTCAAGCTCAAGCGCGGTAATAATCAAATTTTTAATTTCAATTTTGAGTGCGTGCATAGCGGGTCAATTCATTGGTAAAGTGGTTTTCAAGATATTGTGTGAGTTGGCGCACTGCGATGGTTTGCGATGGTCCGTATTCTGCCCATGTCTGCGGGGAAATAGGGGGAAGCACGCGTAAACGTAGAGAAAAAGAGCGATCAGGAATGCTGTACCACTTTGTCTGCTTAGTAAGTGTGCTGGGTGTGCAGTCGATAAGTACGGGGAGAATAGGGACACCACTTCTGAGCGCTACGGCAGCAGCGCCACGAAGAAAATGAAGTGGGTTTTTAGGCTGGCTGCGCGTGCCTTCCGGGAAAATAATCAACGCATTGCCTTGTATTAAATCATGTGTGCAGTCGTCAATAAGCTGTTCTGGTTGTGCATTGCTGATGTAGTTGGCTGTACGTACCGCAAGCCCAACAAATAGATTTTTCCATAGGGCTTGTTTCACCACACAACTAGCTGCCGGCATAAATGAAATCAATGCGACGACATCCAGTAATGTTGGATGATTCGCTAGCACTAGTGTATGACGACACTCTTTAAGTATATGTTCACCGATAATTTCGCAGCGCATGATACCCAGATACTGCATAAGCTGTATTAACAATTTAAATGAGCGATGAATTATCCAGCGCGCGTACGATGCGCCGCGACTTAAATGTTTGTTATCGATAGCGCTTTTTTTGGGTAGCGCGTTGAGTACGGGGAAAACAAACACGGAAAGAATAATTCCGCCTAAGCCAAATAGCGCAAAGCAGATCCCTGTGGCAATTAAGCGCCAGTAGTAATTAAGATGTTGAGTCATGGGTGTGTGGATGGCTTTGCATTTGCCATGTCCATGTTTTTTCTTCACTGTGCCAACTTGACTCACCTTGGGCTAAGCAATCTAAAAAAGAGTGGGCTTGTGATATTTCGCTAGGTACGCCCGTCTTTTGGGTGATGCGGCAAGTAAGATGGGTGGAGGCATTGTGATGAAGTAGCACCCCTATCGCTTGAGGAGGATCTTGCGATATATGCTGATCTGAGTTGTATAAAGCGGGTATAGGTTCATCTGCGTAAATCAGTAGCACGGGAATATCAGGTTGATTCATCCACTGCATGCTTGCTTCAAGTAGCCCAAAACCAAAGCTTGATGTACCTGATGAAATAGCGGTGGCGGTTAAGTGATTTTGGGTGCAAATTGAGTAAATCCCTACGCTGCTATTTAATACTGCCAGACTAAATGCTGTCGGTGACAGGGGCGTACCCTGTGCTAGGTCCGTTAGCATGGTCGAGGTACGTGTGAGTTCGCCATGGCGGGATGCGTAAACCAAGTAGGGCTGTGGTATGTCATGGGCACAGTCATGCGCTACTTTGAGTGACATTTTTCCAAGTGTACCGAGGCGGCGACGCATCATTGGATCAATAAAGCTTACATCGGGCACAGGGTTATGCTGGCTTGGTACGCATACAGCCCAGCGTGCAATGGGTACGACCCACTTGGACGAAAGATTACTCGGGTGCTGAGAGGGTGATGGGTTGCTTAACAACATACTTTCATGTTTGTTTTGTGAATATTGTTAGTAAACCTCTAACATAGCGTAACGCGGGAGCGAGGCCACAATATGCGCTTATGTGTAAAAATCGTGGATTCCTCATATTATACAATTTAATTGTTAAGTATATTATTTTTTTAAATTTTATTGGTTTCTTGTAGACAGAGGAGATAAGCCGCTTCTTTTATTTTGTACACAAAGGTCATCTGGTTATGGATGTATCTTCCGTGAAGTAACCGCGAGTACGGCTGTGTTTTCTAATACCGTGGTTGTAACATGCCATGTTGTGGGGCAGCCTAAAATGGGGGGTAAATGAGTGAATGTGTCGTGGGGTGTAAGACAGATCTGCGCAAACCTATCGGCTAGGTTTTCTCCAAAGGCCTTAATTATCGCTTCTTTTGCGCACCAGCATCGTAAGCCGCGAATATCTTGCTCACTTTTTTGGCCCTCTTGTATCCAAGCCAATTCGTCAGGGTGCAAAATTTTTTGATAGCGTTGCCAGTCTCTTGGCTTAATGACCTCGATATCAATCCCTACCACCGTGTTCCATGCGATGGAGCAAGCGACGTAATTGTGACTGTGCGTTAGCGTGACCGCAGGCGCATTTTTTCCCATGAGATAGGGTTGACCATTCGGTTTTTTGAACAATGTGTAGTGATGAGGGGCCGTTACGCCATGGCAATTGAGCAAAATTCGGTCAAGTAACATACGCACCGCCAAGGATTGTTCTTGACGACGTTGTTTTCGATCTAAAGATACGCCTGTTATCCGTGCAATACCGACCTGTAATGAAGGATGCCAAGGTGGATTGCGAATAGCTAACTCATCAAGGTTGATGCGTGTCATCTATTTATTGAAATGAGGGTGACAGGGCGATGGGCATATTTTTTATATCAGTAGAGCGAGAAAAAAGTAAGAAATGCCATAAACTGAGGTGTACTGTCAATAACGGACACTCGCATTTCAAAAAACTACTTAAGCTGCATGAAATTTTTTAGTAAATGCAGCGGGAGACAAGTAACCTAATCTTGAATGTCTCCGCTGCCGGTTAT
>JADYYQ010000089.1 GCA_020853585.1 Ottowia sp. | reverse complement strand
TTTGATAAAGCACATTGCCACCAAATGGTTGCGGTTGGGCAAGATAGTGTTGATAGATTTGCGCGATATCTGAAGGCGTAGTAGAAATCACTTCTAAGTCTTCACCTTCGAGAGAAGCAATGACCTGACGCACAACAACTTCATCACCCATCACCCGTAAAAGCGACAACACCTCCAATAGTGGCAAATTGCCCCACAGTGCTTTTCTCAGTTTTATTTCTGCGGATGCATCCACTACACCTTGATCACTTACCAAAGCACGCAGTGCTCTGCCGGCGTCAAAGCGCGCATCTTTTTCATGAGTTCTATGGGCCAACATCCAGCGCAAAAGATCCTGTCCTCGGCATAAACGCTCTGCCGATAAGCTGGCATTAAACGCCGAGCCTTTATTTGGATTTTCTTCATAAGCCCGCTTAAAATCAGCGAGCGCATTACCATAATCACCATTACGAAAATACACTAAGCCGCTGTTTTCATATACCTCGTATAACGCTTTCGCATCGGAACTCATATCGCCTCCACACGATCAATCGCAACAGATACGCCAAACGCACTCTCAAAGTTATGACGCGAATCTCTTACGCGAATACACAGCATTAACTCAAGCGTACCGCTTAAAGACTGATCCAAATCAATGCTAAATACATGATCACGGCGCAATGCAAATTCACCACTTGATAGCAACGCCCCCCCCAAATAAGTCAGTGTTTGACACAACTTAGGACTTTGCTGTACATCGTTGAGCGTTTGAAATTTAATATCAATCGACTTTAATCCCTTGGTACAAAAGATAGGCAACATGGCAACAAATTCCATCGCACCATTATCTACTCGACACGCCTGAAACATGGCGACCACTGTACGTTCATTGGGTGAAAGCAATCCTTCACTCGCTGGGAAAATTTGCACATCTAATGCTGCGGGTCGCACGGGAATACGTTCCACCTGCCGCCAATAAAAATCGAGTGCTTTTGTAAAAAGCGCATGGATCACTTGATGCTGACTATATTGACTTGGTCGACCACCTTGATCAATCAATAAATAGCGTGGTTCGGGTGCAGGTTTTAAACGCAGCACTTTTGCTAAATGATTCTCTGTCTTTTTAATAAATCCTTCGGAAAAACGCACCTTGGTGGAATGCAAGATACAAGACAAAAGAAAAATTAAATGATCACTTAAACAATGCGGTTCTTGATGAATTTCAATCGCATCAACCGATCTAAGCACGGCGAGTATATCGACCACCGTCATATTTTTTTCTACACATGTTACAAATTGGCCATGAACCGGAGAGGTACTCACAACATGCGTACGAACCGCTTCATCTGTACGACCGGGCTTACTTAATTTAGGTGAGCCAATGACATATTGGACACGTCGATTGCGGCGTTTTTCAACTTCTAAACCAAGATGAATGGGCGAATCTAACCCAACGTTCGCTGAAAGAATCTCGTAAATAGCACGGCGTGCCACCAACAGATCAAAAATACCCGCGATACTTTTCCCAATCTCTTGCGATAAGACATCTTGCGAATGAACCGATGCGATAGCTCGTTCACTGTTTTTCGTTCGTACTAATTTTGAATGTACTTGCGCGAAAGGCGGGACCTGAGAAAGAATGGCCAATATGGCCTCCCCTTTGATAAATGACGGCGTTGCGCTTAATTTAAGTAAATCAGAGGATGATGTGATAGCAGAGTTGTAGCTTAATATCGCGGTGTAACGTTGATAAAGTTCTGCATCTTTGGGGTATTTTTTTACGTCTCCCCCATTTTCAAAACTATCGGTCACGATATCAATAGTGCATTCCATCGCTTTACTGATCGAACGCGCTACCCCTTCAATCACCGACTTCATTGGCTTAACAGGCAATAAATCCGCATCACTGCTCACCACAAGCATCCGTTGTGCGGCCATCACAATAGGTTTTGAAAATTTCTCCGCTACTTTATTTTTCTCGGCTTTCTCACTCGATGGAGCAATCGCTAAACCAAATGTTTTTTGGATCAAATGTTCCCAAGCACCTTGCCACTTATTTTTCGAAAAACATCTTGCAACTTCCACTGCATTCGCCCCTAAACGCTTGCGTAAAGGTGAATCAACGACCAAACGATTAATTGCACAAATTAATGCTTCTGTAGTCGGCGGGATAAGCAAACCATTAAACTCATCTAAAACAAGATTAGATAATCCGCCCACAAATGTGGATATCATTGCCAAACCAAATTGCATTGCTTCTAAACAAGAAAGAGATGTCCCCTCCGAATGCTTTGTGGGAATAAGCACAATATCCGCGCGTAAGTAAGCCTGTGGCATATCTTCAAAAGGCAATGTGACATGTTCAACACGCCCGGGAAATTTCGCCATCAGTGCCTTTAACTGCTCCAACTCAGGACTAATCACATCGCCCACAAAAAGAAAACGTGTATGCGCATGCGTACCCAACACAACAGTGGCGGCTTCAATTGTTAGGTCAAATCCTCGTGGTGCATACAATCTACGTGGATATAAAATCGTCAGGTGCTTAGGTTCTTTTTTAACGAGTGCGGGCGCACTCGTCATATCGACATAATTAGGGATGTAAATTAACTTAGCAGCCAAATCTGGCCGTACAGATTGCACTGCATTAATCGTATTGGCATCAACAGAAATCACTGCTGAACAATGCAGAATGCCCGACAACACTTCTAGTTTGGTCGAGGTATTTTCTATCGTATTCGCACCATTGTCCCAATACACCCCATGGCTAATTCCAATCGAAGGAACCGCCGCGTGAGATGCTGCAATCGTAAAAGGCGAATAAATATGACAAGCCGCAGGTGGGCTGTGCGCAAAACTTCGAGAAAGTCCAAGCATACCTTCCTCTGCCCAGTTCACACCCGTCACTTCGATATCAAAGTACATGCGCGTCCACGATCCATGTGCAGCCTGCACAATACGCGGCACCCATCCTAATTTTTTTAACAGCTGCGCAAGATCAATTAAGTAACGTTCCGCGCCACCGTTATAAAGTTTTTTTCCAGCGTAATCAAAAAAGGTAACGGTATAAAGATTGACATGACGATTGCCGTGCATACCGGGTGATGAATTTTGCGCACTCGATGACTGCACCGCAGAAGTCAGTTTTGCAGATACCAGTACTTGATGTGTACCACGCCGCACAACCGTAATACAGGCACCTTCTCTGATTCCTTTAATACCATGTGCTCTAAAAAGATAAAAACGACCAATGTTAGGACGATCCATTAATTGGCTTTGCGTAAATGACTTAAGACGCACGCCATCAATAAAAACCTCTACATCACAAGCAGGTTGATCTTTTTGTAAAATTAATAATATATTCTCGTTATGCCTCGCAACCCGCATGAAGTCTCCTCAATTGGTCAAACAATTGTTTAATGTTGTGCTTGTCTGCACATGTATCGTCCTGAAGTACTGAAGCGACTTCAAAATCAAGCAGCTTCAAATGACCCTCATGTGTCCTAATAATATTTTCGGCAGAAATATCGCCATGGCAAATCGATTGATTTCGCAGTTCAGAAAATAAGGTATTCAGTGTCTCAATCAGAACAGGCAGCGAAACCGCTGGATCAACTTTATTTAATGCGATCCCCGCAATGCGCTCGCACTCGATAACACCCACCCCATCGGCGTAATGCGCAGAAATTAATACTGGGGCATTACATCCATTTAATTGTCGCAATGCACGCACCTCATTGTCATAAGCAGCTTGATATAGCTTGCCTATAAAGAGCTTTTTTACTACGCTATTGGCTAACAGCAATACTTTAAGCACACCTATTTTTTTGAGGCCGCGTACCCCTATTTTTTCAATCTCTTTATCGGTGCACAACTGATTGATAACAGGATTTTCTGCCGCCAACGTAGATAAAAATTTGATTAAGGGTGCCCCGCCCTCGCTGCTTACAAAATCATTAAATGGAAACCAAGCATGCATTTCTTTGCATAAGCCCGAAGTGCTTTGAACAATCTGTTCCAATTTTTTTCTAGCAAACGCAGCTTGCTCTCCCTCCAACTTGATCACAAGTTTGTTCATCTCATCTAAAACAGCATAGGCTCGCATCTCATCGATACACGCAACCAGTCGGGTTGCTGTTTGCGCGTATCTCATTTTGGATGATTCATTCGCACAATTTAAGCGATAACATGCCACTAAAAAATCAGCGAGCGCGGTGTAGCTTTCCCCGTCTTTATCCTGATAGTCACCCTCGCCTGCCATCATTGTTTTGCGAAAGCAACAAAGCATGGCCTCTTGCATATATTCATACTTTAGTTTTACGCTGCTCGCCTTGTTTGCCAGCACTGCTATTTGTTCGGCATTCTCTGCTTGCACCATGCGATCAAGTAATAAACGGATGAAACTATCGCGCGAACTGCCATGAGGATAAATATCAATAATCTGATTTATCAATGTATCTTTTTCAGACTCAGGCGCCTTTGCTAAGGTGTTTTCTAATACACGCACTTGCGCTATTTTTAAAACTTCCTGCACACTCTTCGTTGTCGCTTCATCAAGTAGATTGGTGGCTAGCAACTGCTGTGCTTTAGTCACCATGACCTTAGGAGGCGTATCCGCGTGCGTGATTTCTTTCAAAACAGAGGCGATTGATTCAGGTGCATTTTGCATATAGGTCACTCATCTCTAAATAAAAATTCTTTAACACGGGATATGGCTTGCTCGGGTGCTTCTCCTTTGAGCAACAATAGACTTAATAAATTTTCCGCTTGCTGTGTCACTGCAATAACATAATCGTTTTTCACTTCAAATAGCATTTGAATACTATTGACCACATCGATATTGCTGCGTACGCCAGCGTCATAACTTTTATTATTCGCCTCAACTGAGAGCGACGCCGAATCAATCGCACGCCGCTTAATTTTCAGCGCATCTTGTCCCGATTGCACAAGTGCGTAAGTGCGCTCCAGTTCAACGCGCAATCGCTCTTGCGCTAAACGACGATCCTGATGCGCCTTTACTGCACTTGCCGCCGCCGCGGTATTAGCGTAATAATTACCCACCGTAAATGGCACAAATATCGTCAACCCCGTTGTCACATTGGTAATGCCGCTATAACTAGAACGCGAGTAAGCCGCAGAGATGCTTGGAAAATTTATGCCCCGTATACGTTGTGCTTCCAACGCGCTAATCTGTTCAGTCTGTTTTGCTGCAATCAAACTAGGATTAGCGGTTTCAAGCTCATTGCTTAACTGAGGTAATGAGTCAAGCGCAACCGGACTATGAGTACTTGGCAAAGCAAAATCGCTACGCTGAAAATCCGCACCAATCAACGCACTTAACATACGCTGAGCGATATGTATCTGCGCATCTAAGGTAATCTGATTAGCCTGTGCTTGATCATATTTCACTTGGATATCACGCACATCAGTCAAGGTCCCTTGACCCAATTCATACAAGCGATTCGCACGTGCATTTTGCCGCTCAAGATTTCTAATTTTTGCTTGATTAAAATCCGCCGATTCTCGTGCGCGAATTAAATCAGTCACCGCTTTCAACACACGCAAAGCCAGTTCTTGCTTACGCACATGCAAAGTTGCTTGGGCAAATTTAGCGCGGGGTGCCGCCTGTTTGGCGGTGGCATAGCGCTCAAAACTAATCAAAGGCTGCGTTACCGTAATCGTCTGAACAGGGGTTGTTTGCGTCTGAATTTCACTACGCGCATAACTCGCCTCTGGGAAATAAGCTGTTCTTGCTTTGCTTGCATTCGCCTGATTACTATCGTGCTCAGCCACCGCCCCTTGAAATTGAGGATCATAGCTACAAGCCATATCGTAGGCATGCACTAAATCAAGCGCCCTTGCTGAATGACTCAATAGAATCACTAAAAAGATACCCCAGGAAAATACTTTCATTCGTCCTTTGAACACACCATGTTGGCTAACGCATCGCATACACTAAGAACACGTGAATCAAGACATCGCCCATATCGCTGTATATTAATTTTTAAACGCTTTTGCAAATTTATCGGTAATCGGCTTGAGCATATAACTGACGAAACTACGCTCTCCTGTTTTAATCAAGACATCCACCGGCATGCCCGGTTGTACTTTTAATTTTCCAAGCAATGCCAAACCATCTTTGGCAATTTCCACATGCGCTAGATAAAACTCATTTTTTCCACTACTCGCGGGCGTTTGCTTATCCGCACCAACTAATTTGACACGACCTGAAATAATAGGTGTCGTTGTTTGATTAAACGCAACAAAACGAATATCCGCATTCAGTCCTTCATGTACCTTGTCAATCAGATGCGTTGGCACTTCAACCTCGGCAATTAATGTTCCGCCATCCGGGACCATTTCCATTAATACCGGGGGGGGGGGGGGGGGGGGGGG
>JADYYQ010000088.1 GCA_020853585.1 Ottowia sp. | reverse complement strand
TAAGTGTTGGAAATGCATTAACGCCATCCCATGTGACCCAGCGTGCGCCATTCTCAATCGTGGCTGTATTGGGGCGATGGAAAGCCACCACTTCGTAGTTCTGAGTTAAAAACCAGTCGGTGAGGGCACACCCGATCGCACCTGATGCACCGAATACCGCTATTTTTTGCTGGGCTGTCATAGGTTATGAATTGGCGAGCTCAGAAATTGCGGATTGTTCAGCACTTAATACATGCCATCGACTTTCTAACATGTTGATGCGTTTGTTATCTTCGCTTTGGATGGTGCCGTAATAATCACGTTTGTTAATTAGCCATAGCAATTCGAAATGGACTGCTTCGAGTAGCCCTTTTTCGAGATTTGGCTCGGATACAGCATCGGCGCTAAAAATAACTTTGCGTGTTTCAAAGCGTGTGAGGTGGACTGCTGCAATTTTTTTCAGGGCTGGTACTGCATCGATTGATACGCCGCCACCGACGACGAGTTCGAGACCTTTTGCTTTGCAGACATCGGCCGTTTTTATACAGTAGTCGGTCACCTTATCGGTGTTGATCGCATCACGTGACCATCCGTGTGAGCCTGAGAAGTCAACGCGACCAAATACGACACCTGAGCAGGCGCCGGACGCGCGTGCAATATCGGTCATTTCGTTAAGTGATTTGAAGGTGGCTAATGTTTCGAGGTTAAATAAGAATTCTGTGTCCTCTTGTTCTTCAGGTGTGTAGATTTTATTTTTTGCCTCGATAAATTTTGATAGGGCATAAGGGGTTTCGACCATCGGGGCAATAATATAGTCGACACCGATTTGCTTGCTTTCGATAAGGTCACGAATTGCCTCGCACCCACCGATTTTAAGTCCTAACTTTAGGTCAGCGCGACGTACAAGTTCGACTAGGCGTAGTAATTCATCGACACGTGTGCCTTCGGCTTCGAATTCCGCTTTAATGGCGAGACATCCAAAATCTTGTTTTAAGCTTTTTAAAATACTCAACATCTTGCGTTCGCGAACGTTCATATCCACCTCCAAAAAATTAAAATTGAGTATTTGTTACTTGCTTTGTGCTCATTTATTCGAGGTCCACAAATAAAAATATTCTGTTGCGATGCCTAATCTTCTCTTGTTGTTTGCTTTCTAAATGTAAATAGGCTGTGGCCTAAATAAGAAATAATCACGCCAGCGATCATTACTCCGCCTTGTGCGAGCCAGAACGGTACATTTAGTTGGCCTACTAGTAACCACAAACCGATGATGCTCAATACTGCATTACCGCCATACACCATATGACAGCGCAGATATTCACTGACCCAGTTACCGCGAGTCTGAAATACCAGTGTTTTGTACGTCAGAAAAGACATCGTGATACAAATGATGTTCGCAATAACACCAATTACGATGATATGTAGCCGGTGCGCGAGCCCATAGTACAGACCGAGTGAAATAAGATATCCGCAGCCCGTATTCCACCCACCGACTACTAAATAACGTATTTGTTTATTCGTGACGCGGTCCAATAATTTTTTCAAAAAATAAAGTGAAGCTTTTTATTAAAAGTTGACGCCAAAAAATGACTCTATCTTGTCGGCAACAAAGTTGAGTTGTGCTTCGTGTAGGCCAGGAAATACACCAATCCAGAATGTATTATTCATCACGATATCAGTATTAGTGAGTTTGCCGCTGATACGAAAATTTCGCCCTTGCATATATGGCTGACGGATTAAATTGCCGGCGAACAATAAGCGGGTGCCGATTTTATGTTGGTCAAGGTACTGCACTAGATCAACGCGGTTTATGTTGGCTGATTCACGAATAGTGATGGGAAAGCCAAACCAAGAGGGATCTGAATTGGGTGTTGCTTGCGGCAAAATCAAAAATTCCGAGCAGCTTTGTAGTCGTTCACTTAGGTAGGTGAAATTACGCTTACGCTTTACTACAAAATCATCGATTCGATCCAGTTGAGCTAAGCCGCATGCTGCTTGCATGTCGGTGATCTTAAGGTTGTAACCCAGATGCGAGTAAGTGTATTTATGATCATATCCTTGAGGGAGCTCACCGAGTTTCCAGCAAAAGCGTTTACCACATGTATTGTCTTTACCCGGTGCACAGTAGCAGTCGCGACCCCAGTCGCGAAATGATTCGGCGATTTGTTTGAGTTCGAGGTTGTTGGTGAAAACAGCGCCGCCTTCTCCCATGGTGATGTGATGTGCTGGATAAAAACTGATGGTGCCAATATCGCCGAATGTGCCTACCATACGGTGGTTCTAGGTTGCTCCCAATGCATCGCAGCAATCTTCAATTAGCCACAGATTATATTTTTTGCACAAACCCACAATCACATCGAGATTGTAGGGATTACCGAGCGTGTGGGCCAGCATGATGGCGCGTGTCTTAGGTGAAATGGCCGCTTCAATTTTGCTTGCATCAATATTGTAGGTACCAAGCTCGACATCAACAAATACGGGGACTGCACCAAACTGTAGTATTGGATTGACAGTTGTTGGGAAGCCTGCCGCAACACCGATAACTTCATCGCCTGGCTTGATAGCACGTTCACCCAGTTTAGGTGATGTCAATGTGGAAAATGCGATTAAGTTAGCCGATGAGCCTGAGTTAACGGTAATCAAGTATTCGACGCCGATAAAATTTGCCAATTGTTTTTCGAATTGGTCATTAAAGCGGCCGGTAGTGAGCCAGCCATCAAGGGCGGCTTCGACCATGGCTTTTAGCTCGGCTGCACCAATAACTTTACCAGCAGGTGGCACAACTGTTGCTCCTGGCATAAAGGGTTGGCTTGCTAACGATATCGCTGCGAATTCATCTACGAGTGCCGCAATACGTTCACGTAAGGCTTCAGTTTTTTTGTTTTCCATAATCGGTATTGCAGTTGACGAATAGTCGTGGTTAGGTGGGAGCGGTTAAGTGGATAGGTAAGACTCTGCTGTTATGGGGCGATCTTCTCTTTGCGATGCGTATTCAGTCGATGTGCTGAGGGTTTGATAAGTTTGGATTTGAGCCAATGTGATGTGTTGTGGGTCGGCACCTGCTTGGTATTGTTTGCTCCAGTCAACGATAAGGCTAAGCGCAGCATGCAGAGGCAAAGTTGGGTGCCAGTGCAATAGCGCGCGTGCTTTTGAAATATCCAGTTTTAGATAGCTCGCTTCGTGTGGATGGATTGTGTTATCCAGAGTCCAACCCGTTTTGCTTTCCCACAAGTGAGCCAATGTGTCGACGATCCAGTGTACGGGGCGAGCATCGTCATCGTTTGGGCCAAAATTCCAAGCTTGAGCGAATTGTGTTCCATCCGTATAGAGTCGTTGCGCTAACATCAGGTATCCCCGTAGTGGCTCAAGTACATGCTGCCAGGGTCGGATGGCATGGGGATGTCGAACAATGGCTGGACAGGCTGTGGTAAATGCTGCAAGTACGTCGGGGATTAATCTATCTGCTGCCCAATCGCCTCCCCCGATTACATTTCCTGCTCGGGCTGAGGCGAGTGCAACACCATGATCTTTATATGTGCTGGGGTTGAAAAACGAGGATCGATAGGCTGATGTGACAAGCTCTGAGCAGCCTTTGCTGCTGCTGTATGGGTCATAACCGCCTAGTGCTTCATTTTCACGGTAACCCCATTGCCATTCGCGATTTTCATAACATTTATCTGTGGTGATGTTGACGGTTGCGCGAACACTCTTGGTCTGGCGTATTGCTTCGAGCAGATGAACGGTCCCCATGACATTGGTTGAGTAAGTTTCCACAGGGTTGGTATAGCCGTAACGGACTAAGGGTTGTGCTGCCATATGGAAAACAATATCGGGTTGTGCTTTACCCATTGCGGCCTGTAATGCGGTGGCATCACGGATATCGCCAATGATGGAATGCATTTTCTCGCCGACACGTGCTAACTCGAATAGGCTGGGATGAGTCGGTGCGGGTAGGGCATAGCCCGTTACATGTGCACCCATCATCTGTAGCCAGAGTGACATCCAGCTGCCTTTGAATCCCGTGTGCCCGGTTAGGAAAATCCGTTTTCCACGCCAAAATTCGGGCGTCATTTCCAAATTTTCCAAGGTGCTGTGCCTGATGCCCAGAGTGTTTCCAGATGATTTTTATCTCGCAATGTATCCATCGGTTGCCAGAACCCTTTATGCAGATATACCTGTAACTGGTCGCTGTGTGCCAAGGTCTCGAGGGGGGTGCGCTCCCATAATGTTTCATCACCATCGATGAGGTCGATTACTTTGGGTGATAAGACAAAGAAACCACCATTGATCCACCCACCTTCACCTGCGGGTTTTTCGATAAAGTTTTTTACGGCGGTTCCTTTTAGCTCTAATGCGCCGAAACGTCCTGGTGGTTGGGTTGCTGTCATGGTGGCGAGATGGCCATGCGCTTTATGGAAAGCGATGGTTGCGGTGATATCGATGTCGCCAACACCGTCGCCGTAAGTCATACAAAAATGCTGGTTATCAAGATAGGGCGCAACACGTTTTAGACGACCACCTGTTTGGGTTAGATCACCGGTGTCGACTAGCGTGATTCGCCATGGTTCAGCTTTACGTTCGTGGACTTCCATTGTATTTTTCGTCATGTCAAAGGTGACATCTGACATGTGCATAAAGTAGTTGGCAAAATATTCTTTGATGACATAGCCCTTGTAACCACAACAGATAACAAAATCATGGATACCATGTGTTGAATAGATTTTCATGATGTGCCACAGCAACGGGCGACCACCAATTTCAGTCATGGGTTTGGGTTTGATGGAAGTTTCTTCGCTGATACGTGTGCCTAAGCCGCCTGCAAGTATGACTGCTTTCATCTAAGTCCTGTAGTGCTGTTATCTGTGGTAAGTGGTAATTGTAAGGTAAGTTGGGTGAAAAAACACGATGAGTGAAAAAACACGCATTCAGAAACAAGCGCAGGGGCGCTTGCGGTCGTGTTTCTTTTGCTCTGTGCTTATGAATGTTCTTTAATGATTGGTTTATTGTGGAGTTTCGTGATCGAGGTAGCGCTGCACAATCGTATTGGTTTCCCCATCACAGACAATGCGGCCATGGTCTAGCCAGATAACGCGATTGCATAGCAAACGGATAAGATCGTGATCATGCGAGACCATCATCATAATATTTGCTTTATTGACCATTTCCATCATTCTTGTTTTTGCTTTTGTAATAAAGGCAATATCTCCACCGGCAAATAACTCATCCAGAATCAGAATATCTGGGTGCATTGCGGTTGCTAAAGAGAATGCAAGGCGCATATACATGCCGGTCGAATAATATTTAACAGGCGTGTCGATAAATTCTTCAATCTCGGCAAATGCAATGACCTCTGCTTCAATGGCACGGAGTTGTTTTTTGCTATAGCCAAGAATAGAGCCATTGAGGTAAATATTTTCTCTACCCGTGAATTCTGGGTGAAATCCTGCGCCAATTTCAAGTAGAGGAGCGAGTCTACCAACCACATGGATATGGCCTTCAGAGGGTGAGTAGATTTTGCATAGTGTCTTAAGTAAGGTGCTTTTCCCTGCGCCGTTATGGCCAATGATGCCAATGCGATCACCTGCTTTTATATTTAACGATAAATTTTTTATCGCCCAAAAATCGGTATAGCTCGATAGAGTGGGGTCTTTGCTAAACAAACTAGCAAAGTAGCTTTTGAATGAGGGTGACCTATCATGATAGACGCGAAACTTGATAGAAAGATCTTTGATAGTGATGTTTGACATTGGAGATTAAAGCCTAAACACAATTTTTTCTTCTTGGCGTGCGAGGACAAGTAAGCCAAAAGCTAACGAAATGATTGCAAGCGCTGCTGCACTTGCAATCACGCTTGGGGAGGGAAGTAAAGCAAAGCAAAGCGGGTTACGGAATAGTTCGATAAATGTGGACACAGGATTGAATTGCACTAACCACGCTATGCTACCTGTTAGCGCATTTTTCTTATACATGATAGGTGTTAGAAAAAACCACGCTTGCATAGCAATCACAATGACATATTGTAGGTCGCGAAAAAAAACGGTGGCGACTGAGGCGACTAAGGCAACGCCAAACGAAAAGAAAAATAAAAGTACATAGGCAAAAGGAATAAATAGCAAGGACCATGAAAGCTGTCCGCCTATACATAAAATGATAGCGAAAAGCACAAAAAATGAAAGCATGCTATCAATCAGCACAGCAAGCGCGACACTGAGAGGAAAGAAAATTTTTGGTAAATAGATTTTTTTGATTAACCCTTCGTTATTAATAAACGACACCGCTGATTGGCCAATCGTTGCATTAAAACAATTCCATGGAATCATCCCGGCAAATAAAAATACCGCGTAGTCTTTTAACTCTACTTTAAATAAAGTGGCAAATACAACTGCGGTTACTGACATCATCAGCAGTGGATTGATAAGGGTCCACAGATAGCCGAGCGTTGTGCGTCGATAACGCAAAATGAGTTGTTGTCTTACAAGTTGCCATAGCACATCGCGCTTGGTGCAAAGCTCTTTTATCAGAGTATAGAGATAGTCAATCATGGGCGAGCGTGGGCACAGAGGTATGGATAGCGGCTTGCAAAGTATTTTCTGAAAATATATTTAATATAAATAATGTTTTTTTAAGAGTTGTTTTGCGTGGCGTGATAAATATATTTTTCATGGGTGTATGGTTTCTTCTGCCAGACGCAGCAAATATTGTCCGTAGCTATTTTTTGTGAGGGGTTGTGCGAGGGCATGGAGCTGTGCTGCGTTGATAAATCCTTTGCGATAAGCGATTTCTTCTGGACAGGCTATTTTTAAGCCTTGGCGGTGTTCGATGGTTTGAATAAAGTTGCTTGCTTCAATTAAACTTTCATGGGTGCCTGTGTCTAGCCAAGCATAGCCACGTCCCATAATTTCGACTTTGAGCTGTCCGCGCTCGAGGTAGGTGCGATTGATATCCGTAATTTCGAGTTCGCCACGCGCTGAAGGTTTGAGATTGGCGGCGATATCAATAACTTGGTTATCGTAAAAATAGAGGCCTGTGACGGCATAGTGACTTTTGGGATGGGTCGGTTTTTCTTCTAGTGAAGTAGCCTGACCTTGTGCATCAAAGGCGATGACACCGTAACGTTCTGGATCTTGGACATGATAGGCAAATACAGTGGCCCCCTGTGCTGACATGGTGGATGTATCGCAGCGTGTAGCAAAATCGTGGCCATAGAAAATATTGTCGCCGAGCACGAGTGCACTGGGGCTGTTTCCAACAAAATGTTTGCCAATAATAAATGCTTGCGCAAGCCCATCTGGATTGGGTTGTACGGCATAGCTTAAATTGATACCCCAGTCGTTACCATCGCCCAGTAGTTGTGTAAATCGCGGCGTATCTTCAGGTGTTGAGATAACCAGAATGTCGCGTATACCTGCTAGCATCAGTGTGCTGAGCGGGTAGTAGATCATCGGTTTGTCATAAATGGGCAAGAGTTGCTTGGATACTGCTTTGGTAACCGGGTATAAGCGCGTGCCAGCGCCTCCGGCAAGGATGATGCCCTTACGTGTGGAGGTGTTCGGTGTGATGAGTGTGGATTGGGTCATTGCGCGTTTTTCGTCATTTCGCTGAGCATACGTGCTACCCCCATTTCCCAATGGGGCAGATGTAAGCCAAAGGTATCACGCAGTTTTTGGCAGTTTAATCGTGTGTTGTTGGGGCGTTTAGCGGGCAAAGGGAATGCCTGTGTTGAAATAGGCGTAAGGGTTTCGGGGGTTACTTTGATTGCTATGCCTGCTTGTCTAGCAAAATGAAGGACAAATTGCGCGTAGTGATACCACGAGGTTTCGCCGCTTGCTGTGGCATGGTAAAGCCCACTGACATTTTCTTTTTGATTTTTTGCGGCCCGTAAGGCGATGGCAGTGATATCTGCTAATAAATCAGCTCCGGTAGGTGAACCAATTTGGTCGTTGATAACGCGTAAGTGATCACGTTCCTGTGCTAAGCGCAGCATTGTTTTAGCAAAATTATTTCCTTGCGTGCTATAGACCCAGCTTGTGCGGAAAATAAGGTGTTGGCAACCTGTGTCTTCAATGGCTTTTTCTCCCGCTAGCTTGGTGCTGCCGTATATATTTAAGGGCTGAGTAGGATCTATTTCTGATAAGGGTTGATCGCCGTGACCATCAAAAACATAATCAGTCGAGTAGTGCACAAGCCAAGCTTGGCAGCGTTTTGCTGCTTGTGCGAGTATGCCGGGCGCTAATGCGTTAATCGTATGAGCGTGTTGGGACTCGCTTTCGGCTTGATCGACTGCTGTATAGGCGGCTGCGTTGACGATCACATCGGGGGCGATGTCAGCAACGGTTTGCGCAATACCTTCTAAATTACTGAGATCGCCACAGTGTGAAGGGCTATTTTTTTGTAAGGCAATGACTTCGCCTAGTGGGGCAAGACTGCGTTGCAGCTCCCAACCAATTTGCCCGTTCTTACCAAATAATAAAATTTTCATTATGCTGGCTCAGTGTAGTGTTTTTCAATCCAGGCACGATAGCTGCCTGTCTGTACATGCTCAATCCATTCTGAGTGATCTAAATACCATTGCACGGTTTTGCGTATACCGGTTTCAAATGTTTCGGCGGGTTTCCATCCTAGCTCACGCTCTATTTTTTCAGCGTTGATAGCGTAGCGGCGATCATGGCCAGGTCGGTCTGTGACAAAACGAATTTGTGTTTGGTAAGACTGCCCATCTTTTTTCGGATGGAGCTTGTCAAGTAGCGTACAAATGGTATGGACGAGCTCAATGTTGGTGCGCTCATTCCCTCCGCCAATGTTATACGTTTGCCCAGGTGTGCCGGCGTGAAGCACGCGTCGAAGTGCGCTGCAATGGTCTTTGACATAGAGCCAGTCACGTACTTGCAGGCCATCGCCGTAGACGGGGAGTGGTTTATCTGCCAATGCGTTTACGATCATCAGTGGAATCAGTTTTTCTGGAAAATGATAAGGACCGTAGTTGTTGGAACAGTGCGTGGTCAGCGTGGGCAAGCCATAGGTATGGTGTGCTGCACGCACAAGATGATCACTTGCGGCTTTGCTGGCTGAATAGGGACTATTGGGCGCATAGCGGTGTTGTTCGGTGAATGCTGGATCATCTTTGTCGAGCGAGCCGTAGACTTCATCGGTTGAGATATGCAGAAAACGAAATGCTTTTTGCGCTTGGGTGGGTAGCGTGTTCCAGTAGGCGCGGGTTGTTTCGAGTAACTGAAAAGTACTCACGATATTGGTTTGAACAAAATCATTGGGGCTATGAATGGAACGATCAACGTGACTTTCTGCTGCAAAATTAACGATGGCACGGGGTGTGTGTCGAACTAGCAAGGTACCTAACAGCTGATCGTTGCCCATATCGCCTTGTACGAAGATATGGCCTGGATTGTTTTGTAATGAACAAAGATTTTCTAAATTGCCAGCGTAAGTTAACTTGTCGAGGTTAAGAATGGGTTCATCGGACTGTGCGAGCCAGTCTAAAACAAAGTTTGAGCCAATAAAACCAGCACCACCCGTTACAAGAATCATATTTAGTCTATATCGATTAATTTTGAGAGCGCATAACAATATATGTTGGCACTCGGACATGTTAAACAATCAATGCGGCAGAACGTGCACTACGGTTTATTGTGCAGAGCACAAGACCTTTTGGGAATGCTTGTTATCTTTGCTTTAGTGCAACTTGTTTATCTATAGCGCTTGCGATTTTACCTTGTGATTTTATCTAAAGAAGTTTTTTTATGAATATGTCGGGGTTTTGCTTGTGGTGGTTGAGATTTTTTAGGCAGGCGCGCGCGCATATCGTGTGCTTATGTCCTAATGTACTTAATGTTTATTTGTATAAAACTGCTTTTAGCAGATAGCGATAACAAGGGCGCTCTATCTGCATAAGTAAGACGATTTGTACTTGTTGAGAGACTAGAGACTAAGAAAAAATTTAGGAACGCTTCTTTTGATAAGTGTCTGTTGCTGCTATGGTTTGCCCTATGCTGAGAGCAGCATTTTGCGATTGCTTGGCGAAGGCGAAATATTTTCTACCCGCACCTATAAAAAATCCTGGTATGGGCTTTTGTGCGGAGATATTAGGGCGATCATCGTACTTGGTGTATGTTGACGTTAATATGTATGTGCGAAGTAACTTTCAAATTTCGCCCGCGTGGTTTGTCGCTGTGATTGAGAGTGGTATTCACATTTTATGGGTGCATATTTAAATAGAGAGGATGTGCGATGCGTTTGCTATGGATAGCGGTCCTGTTGCTGCACGGTTGCACTGAGTATGTTTGGTATGCGCAAAATAAAAGCGAGAGTGATTTTTATGTCGACAAGCATCAGTGTGAGCTAGAGGCACTTCAGTATTTTCCTCAAGCGCTTGTTACGCAAATAGATGGCGGATATCTATTGCCGCCGATGGTGGATTGTTATGGCCATCGGAAATATGGCTATGAGCATTGCGTAACCCGTTTTGGGGGTTACGCACCTTCTTATGTTTATATGGTTGATGCCAATGCTAAGAGCCGCGAAATGGCAATTAACTCATGTTTGAATGCCAAAGGATGGCGCCTTCAAAAAAAACAGTGAGAGGCGCCTGACACGGGACATTATTTTTTTTGTGGGGGTAGATCTGTGCATCTGCCTTCGAAGACTTCGGCTGCCATACCGATTGATTCGCTCAAAGTGGGATGAGGATGGATGGTTTTTGCGATGTCGATCGCATCTGCGCCCATTTCAATTGCTAAGCAAATTTCACCGATTAAGTCACCCGCATGGGTGCCGACAATGCCGCCGCCAATAATACGGTGTGTGCTTGAATCAAATAATAGTTTGGTCATCCCTTCATCTCGCCCATTGGCGATGGCACGACCACTGGCGGCCCAAGGAAATACTGATTTGGTATAGGCCCTATCTTGTTTTTTACACTGCTCTTCGGTTAATCCAGTCCAAGCGACTTCGGGATCGGTGTAGGCAACAGAGGGGATTTGTTGTGCATCAAAGTAAGATTTTTGGCCTGCGGCGACTTCAGCAGCGACGTGAGCTTCGTGTACCGCTTTGTGTGCCAGCATCGGTTGACCAACTACATCGCCAATCGCAAAAATATGCGGTATGTTTGTACGTTGTTGTTGATCGACGGGAATAAATCCTTGGGCGTTGACCGTTACGCCTGCTTGTTGTGCAGCGATTGTGGGGCCGTTGGGCTTACGTCCTACAGCGACGAGTACCAGGTCATATGTTTGAGCTTGTGCGGGTGCGGCATCACCTTCAAATTGCACGACAATACCGCTGTCTGTCGCTTGCGCTGATACGGTGCGTGTTTTTAGCATGATATGTTCAAAGCGCGCGCGATTATGTTTTTCCCATACTTTAACTAAATCGCGATCTGCTCCTTGCATCAGACTATCCCCCATTTCTACGATATCAACGTGTGTACCTAATGCTCCGTAGACCGTAGCCATTTCTAATCCAATGATGCCGCCACCAATGACTAACATGCGCTTGGGAATATGGGGGAGTGCTAGCGCACCTGTTGCATCGACAATGCGCGGATCTTTCGGGAGAAAGGGTAGGGATACCGCTTGGCTGCCCACTGCGATAATGGCTTGTTTAAAGTGAATAAGCTGTGCAGTTGCCACGCTTGGGTTTTTACCCGGCCCTTCGGTGGGTGCGATGGTTAAGCGATGGGCATCCAGGAAAGTACCGTTGCCTCGTATCACTTGGACTTTGCGCGCCCGCGCCATTGTCGCTAACCCACCGGTTAGTTTGTTGACGACCCCTTCTTTAAATTGGCGCAGCTTGTTGAGATCAATTTTGGGTGTACCAAAATCAATACCATGCGCAGCTAAAGCGCGTGTTTCATCTAGGGCTGCGGTGGTATGCAATAAGGCCTTAGAGGGGATGCAACCGACATTAAGGCATACCCCGCCGAGGGTGCCATATCGCTCGACCAATATAACGGATAGACCTAAATCGGCAGCACGAAACGCAGCCGAGTAGCCGCCCGGCCCTGCCCCAATAACAAGTAGGTCACAGGTGGTTTCGCCAGCCGCAGGGGCGGCGACGGGTAATGGAGCAATGGTTGCGGCGGCGGGCGTTGTCGCGCTTGTTGCCGAGGCGAGTGGTGTAGGAGATGTTTGTGTTGTTTCAGTTTCTAGTAGCAATACCAAACTACCTTTACTAACGCGATCTCCCGCTTTGACTTTAAGTGTATTGACAATGCCGCTATGCGAACTCGGGATGTCGATGGTTGCTTTGTCTGACTCGAGTACCAATAGCGTTTGTTCTATTGCCACGGTATCGCCAGGGTGTACTAGGACTTCGATGATTTCCACTTCTTTGAAGTCCCCAATATCTGGCACTGTAATTTCGATGAGATTCATGGTGTTTGGGTCTCGTATGTGATGAACCGTGTTGGCCGCTGAGAACACATATCTATGCGCGGTGCGGTTTTATAAAAGTATGCGTGTTGCTTTTTTTAGCGAAAACGGTTGTAGGTAATGGGTTAAGCAAGCTTAGTGTATCGAGGTAGCCGTTTATCAATGCGGCGGATTTTAATCTATTTAAAAAAATAATTAATTACAGGTGCATGAAATAAATAATTATTTTTTGTGAATGTCGGTGCTGGGTGCCGATGGGTTTGTTTTTGTTTGAATTTTTATTTTTGATATAAAATTGAAAATTACATGCATAAATTTATATTTATTACTATAAAGTAATTTTTGTGCTTTCTTGAAAAAACAAAGTCAGTACAAGGGCCGTATGGATATTTTAGTTTTTTATAAAGCATTATCACATCTTTATCAGACACATATTAAACCGGCAAAACAGCGCAGAAAAATGGGCGTAAGGGCCGCGCTGGGCTATGGCGTAAGCGCAATGCATGCGATACAGCGTCGTACTGTGTTATTGCAAATGGTGGTGTCGCAGACCCAAAAGTCGATGGCGAAACGCGTACAGCGTTCGCGTTTTGTGCCGACTTTGTTGGGCACCGCCCGGGCTTTGTGTTTGATGGGAAGCAGTATTTTTGCATTCGATGCTGTTTTGGCTAATCAAGAATTGGTTACTGACGATGAGTATCAGTACGAATATGAAGGTAATTGGGGTTTGCATAGCGTGCGTGC
>JADYYQ010000087.1 GCA_020853585.1 Ottowia sp. | reverse complement strand
TTCAGCAAGAACATAAGACACGCAATTCAGCGATGCATCCATATCTTCGGAGAACGAATTCCGAATGCGCTCTACTTGCGCGTCAATTGCATCAACAAGTGCTGTACAGCGAGATAGCGCGTGACACACTTCAAAAGAAAAGTCTTCGAGAGTAGGCGCGCGGGCGCAGTGTTGGGGGAGAGGCATCATCATGCTCCTTCTGTGCGGTTTGTTAACCAACACACCCGACTCAAATTGAGGGTGGCGGCTCGAGTGAGTTGGAGTACCGGGGATAGCGGACTTTAGCCGGCGAGTCTTGCGACTCCTCAGACGAGCCACCATTGAAGGCGACACAAAATAAGAAGCCGCAAGACCATTGCGGTTATTGCGGCTCTCGCCGCTCTCCATCGGGACTCCAATCCCGATTACGCCCTGTTTTGACGTAACGCGCCCAGTGTAGCGCAACCTTCGGTATATTGCAAAAAGCAAAATCCTATTCAAAGTACGGTCCCTTTTACACAAAAATTTCTGACAAGCGAGCGTTGATGTTGAGTATGGCAATTTCACGCTGTTACGCACCACCTGCTGTTTCAAAGGATCGGATTTCAAATCGCACCCTTCCAAAACCATCAAACCCCACTACATAGTTATGTATTAGTCGCATTAAGCCTACTGACAAATTCAGACCTATTTCAGCAATGGAGTTAAAACTCTCAATGCACAGATTCACCGCAAAAACATCTCCATGTCTTCTCTAATCCCTGCAACATCAGCTCGACCGTCATAAATACCAACAAAATTATTCAGTACGCAGGCCCTTCGATGTTCTTGGGCAAACAATGCTGTTGATACCCGCACTAACCGAATATCACCGCCCAAAATAAAAATACCAAAGGGCTCCTTTCCGCGATAAAGCTTTTCTGAAATACGCGGGATGGCGGCTTTTAAAGTCCTACGTGTTAAGGTAATGCGTGATAGTTGCTTCATATGCCGCGTCCATTAATTCGAGATAAGTGCTGTATTTGTTCAAAATCGTCTCGGCAAGAGCTATCGCAAAACCCTTGACCTAAATTCGTCGTCTCATCGCAATTCCTGCAAACTAATAAACCCATCCGAATAGCTTCGGCCCGCTGAGCATTGGCTCGGGCACGATTGACACTGGCAACGCGCTCAACCGCGATATTGTCTTCAGACATATCAGCCATATCAGCCATGAACACCATTCACACTTTTGCCTGCATGATGGATATGCTCGACTCGCTTTTTCCATTCCATCACACACTGAATAATGCGATCCGACGCAACATCTAAGGCATTGAAGTCTTCATCATCAATGTCGCCATCGGCATAACGCCGTGTAAATTCATTGAACATCTGGCCTTGTTTAGACAACAAGTTGCCAACTAAATCCAATAAAGCCCCGTCAGATAAATCACCTAGTTGTGGCACAGGCACAGACACACGCCCAATCAAAGAAGCCATTGCATCAACAATACGGTGATCTCCAGTTAAAGAGGTGATCATCGCCGCCTCTTTCAAAGTTACTTTGTGGTATTCCTGAGAAGGGTTAAGTTTGTTTTGCAAGGTGCTGGCACTTTTTCCCATGCGTACAGCCAAAGCACCCACACCACCTTTTGAGTCATGCGCCACGTGATACGCAGCATCCTCAACTGAAAACAATTTATTAGGGTCAAAGACGAGAAAACGATTCATGATTCACCGTGTTTATAAGAGACAAGAGCAACTACACTACTCATGCAGAAAAATAGAAAGACTACGCGGCACACAAAAATCAATAGCTGATTACTAAAAAGCAACCTGAGCCAAATAGCTCACCCACACTGACAAGGGTTTTTCCTAGTCACAAGCACGAGCTCACAATGTTACATTCCCCATTTTAATAAATCAATAGTAAAACTGTTTGTATTTGAGCAGCATTGCTTATATTTTTCGCACATGATCACCAAACGCAAAAACCCAAGATGCAAAGAAGACGCGGAACGACTGCAAGCGATTTTTAAAAATGTGCGCGCCAATGATCGTTCTATGACACAAGAAAAACTCGCGTTTATCTGCGGATGGAAAACCCAAGGAGCAGTAAGCCAATATTTCTTAGGCAAAATGCCGCTCAATTTCGACGCATTACTTCGTTTCTCCAAAGCACTGCATGTTGACCCTGCGGAAATCAGCCCTTCGCTAGCAGCACAACTCCCTCAGCCTGCAATCCTAGAAAAACCACAAGAGAACATTGAAGGGGACAGCGAGGAACGTTCCCAACTTTATGATTTGATGCACCTAAAGGAATCAATTGTTCGCTTTGGGCCAGAACCCGAGTGTCGAATCATGTATGAACAAGCAAAAGAATCTGAACCCATTACCTATCGATACGCATGGCTTAGGGCGCGCGGCATTAACCCTGAAAATGCGCGGAGATTTAAGGTAAGCGAGGAAAGCATGGAGCCGTTCTTATTTGGTGATGACAGCGTGCTAGTCAACATAGCGGAGACTGATATAGACAACGGAAAAGTCTACGCACTCCGATATGGAAACGATCTTCGCATCAGAAGATTATTTAAGAAACTAGATGGCACTTTGTTATTACGAAGTGACAACCCCGGTTTCTTTGACGAAGAGGTTGCACCCGATCAAGTAAACAGACACATAACAATTATCGGCCGTGTAAGAGGGAAATTTGGCTCCGGCGGGCTCTAATATTTGATTTACAATACCCCGTCCCGCGGTTATTAGCGCGCGAACAAACTGGACTCCGCAGCTTGCGAACTTAACGCCCAATCATAAGCAAATCTCGATAGACCTTCTTCCATCCGCTCGGATGGAAGAAATAAAGCAGCGTAAACCTCGCTCGACACCGTGATAGCGGGCACACCTAATGCAACACAATCCACGAATTGTTCAGCAGAACCAACCTCAGATGCCATTATTTTTGTCTTATATTTTTGCTCGTTCATCACCCCATACAACTGCATAAACCTAGAACTTACATCTTCAGCCATGCAAGAAAAATGCGGGATCGCATAAGTCGCCCCCACAATAGCGGAAACAATAACCTGCCTTACATCAAATATTGACGTTGCCAAAGTTTGCACACCATCCTGGTTCAGTAAGGCTATAGCGCGAAAGCCATCAGGAGAAGCCGGAATTTTCACAACAATACGATTACATAAAGAAGTAAGACGCTCAGCTTGCTTTAACATTTCACTGCAATCACTCGCAGTAACCTGCGCAGCAACGTACCCAGCTTGTATATCTAACAGCACCTCCAAAACTTTTTCAGGGCAATCATTAGCCTTAGCCCAACTAGACGGATTGGTTGTCACCCCTGTTAACACACCCAACTGACTTGCATTTTTGATGATTTCATAATCAACCGTATCTAACCATAGTTCCATTTACAGCCTACCCTTCGCCACAAAAAATAAGCAATTACCCTTACAGGGCATTACCTTATTGAAAATAATACTTTTTT
>JADYYQ010000086.1 GCA_020853585.1 Ottowia sp. | reverse complement strand
TGGCTGTGTTGTCCCATATGGGCGTTGAAAGCCTTGTCATTAGCGATAAACCAGCGTGGTTAAAAGCTATTTTCCCTGCAAAGACTCAAAAATGCAATCGTGATAATACGAGTTATCACGATTGAAATGATCTTGCGAAAATTACTTGTTTGGACTAAACTACATAAACTAAGTTTAGTTATATGAGGGGAGATAGTAATGCAGACCATTAATATTCATGAAGCTAAAACACATTTATCGCGTTTAGTTGAGCAAGTGGCCCAAGGCGAGTCTTTTGTGATTGCCAAAGCAGGTAAACCAATTGCTAAAGTTGTACCTCTTGATGCTACGCCGATTACGCAGCAACGTCGGTTGGGTTTTTTAGCGGGTCAGATTACAGTGCCAGATGATTTTGATCGTATTGGACAATCTGAGATTGAAAATCTATTTTACGGTGAAGAATGAGGTATTTATTAGATACGCATGTATTGCTATGGGCAGCTGGGCAGCATGACCGACTGTCAGCAGCCGCACAAGCGCTGTTGAATGATCAACAAAATCAATTGTTTTTTAGTTCTGCAAGTATTTGGGAGGTTGTGATTAAACGTGCTTTGGGGCGTAGTGATTTTGTTGCTGACCCACGGCTTTTGCGTCACGGTTTACTCAATAACGGGTATACGGAATTACCGGTGACGAGTGAGCATGCTTTGATGGTGGAAACTTTACCACCTTTGCATAAAGATCCGTTTGATCGAATGTTGGTTGGACAAGCGATGGCGGAGCCGATGAAGTTGATTACTGCGGATGGAGTATTAGCGCAGTACACCGATTTGGTGATGTTGGTTTAAATTTAAAATGAAATTAAAAAATACGCATCAATGTTGAGGATTTTGTACAAAAGGTAGTTGAGTGCCGAGGTAGATAATATGAATGGAAAAACATTACCACGTCGAACACGCCATTGGCGGCATCAAACGTTTCGCCTGTATGACACACTTTTATCGAAACTGTAAACCTCACGTCGATGACCAGTTTGCGCTAATTAGTGCAGGTATTTGGAATTTTCACTTACGCATGGCGTGAATCTCCTCGCACTTGTTAGGTGGTCAGTTATCATGCCCAATTAGCCTGGAAAAATTCACCTCAAAAAGTGAAACGATGTCTGTAAATCGCACAGGTCATCCCTACATAAGTCACCACCTAAGTCATTTTTCTTTAAAAAATTATCCGCCGGGCGCGGCGATCACCGTGCTCCACCTGCTCATTGCTTCAGTAAAAGAAGGATTGATGGATGTAGCTACGTGATCAGCAAATGCGGTCATCGTTGACATCGCACTGATAAGGTAATCGATATCCCCATAACTTAAGCGAGCGTCACCCATCACAATATGCTCAATTTTCTGAGCAGGTTTGTCATAGCCTTGCACGGTAACGGTTCTTTTGTTATGGCGAAAACGAATAAGCAAATCGCCCTCGTCTGTTTTTTCCAGCCAGAGCTCTTCCTGTGCGCGTCTATCGGTAGCTAGCAATACCAAGGTATCCTCGCCGCCCGTATCGTGAATAGTGGCACTGCCCTTTACATAATAGACATCGTTACCTTCTTTGCCCTCCATACGGTCATTGCCCGAACCACCATGCAACTCATCCGCTAAGCGTCCGCCATACAAACCATTATTCTCACCCAACACCTGCAAATAATTGCGGGCATTCTCAGTGCCGAAAAGATGATTTCCCTTGCCACTCTGATCCACAATGACTGTTGATCGCGCATTTCCTGTCGACAACTCACGGCGACGGCCATCCAACTCCAACCCACCTTGGGATGCACTCAGCACTTCCAATCTGTCTTCCTGAGTGAATACGAGTGCCCCACTAGCCAGATACACCGTAGTACCGATGACACCTAAGTGGTATGTCTGATCGAAAAGCCCACGCACCGTAAGATGACGAGATGCCCCATGGTTCATAAAACCAACGACACAGATCTCAACATGGTTATCCGGTTGAGTAGCATGCTTGAGAGAAATGTCCTTGCCCTGAACGGACAATATCGTCTGCGATAATTCCCAAGGAAGAACAAGACTGTCCTGTTCCGGTGTAGATGAAACATCATGATTGTCTATTTCAACGATACCTCTAGCCGCATCTTCAATCAGGTAAGTATCTGCACCAGCGTTACCCTTTAACCTGATACCAGACTTACCGATTAGGCGTTCTGATCTGCTCGACCCTGTGATCACGCCCTGCTTTCCGGGGTGGCGAAGCTCAAGTTCAAACAACGGAGATAGCGCAATTTCACGCTTTACTTCTTCTTGATCAGCGATTTTTTCGAATATCTCAACACGCGCACCGGTGTTTCCCTCGCGGGCGTATAAATCAATTTTTTTCTGCCCAAGTTCCTCTTGCGTAAGCGTGCTCTGAAAGGACACAGAGATACCACTGAGTGTTGTTGTATTCGTAGGAGGCGCTGCCGCGGTTTCCAAACGAAAACGAAAACCATCTCGGGTGGTGAAATGCCAAGCTGAAGCGACACCAGAATGCGCATACTGATTAGCGTAAAAATCTTGCAAACGATATCGATGTCTGGAACGTGGCCCAGGTTCAATCTCACTGTATAGCGCACTGAAAGTAATCAAAAGATGTTTGCCATTTTCAGGCGCGATACTCTTAATCTCATCCATGCGGTAATCAAGCGCGACATGGCTATCTTCCTTCAGACTGTAATCTTCGATAAAAGTATTGAGTGCACCATCACATGATGGGCGATGCAGTTCATAACGGTCAGTGCCTAACCCCCCTTTAAAGGTACCGTCGACACCTCTGAGCACATCATTACCTGCCCCACCATCAATCGTATCTTCACCCTTAAAGCCATCGAGAATATTGTCTTTGTCATCTCCCGTGATCTCATCGTCGTCCTCACTGCCAATGAAATCTTCTATATTTGAAAAAGAAATACGCTCCAGATTGCTATATATGCTCTGCGCATCCTTAGCTTGCTTTAGCGATGCTTTACCTGCCAAAACATTAATCTTCAGACCATTAATCGATTGATCACGCAGTTTTAACTGACTGAAATCCAAAGTATCACGCCCACCCCTCCCATCCAAGGTGCAAGATGTTTTGTCATCCAGCAGAATAAAGCGATCATTATTGATCCCTCCCGTGACTCTTTTATCTCTTCCTCCACCCAGACGAAAAATAAACTCACCGGCCTCAGGTTTTGAAGAAGCAATAAATTTGTCCGGATTGACTTCCATGTATCCATAAAAATCATCCACACCATGAGGGATATTCATATTCACCCAAGACACCTGCGCTTCCTTTTCCTCTTTGGAAACGATGGTATGGGTATAGACCGCGCCATGACTATCCACCGAATAAAGCGTGCGCGCCGTGCCACCAAACCCGAGGATTTTGTGCTCTGCGAAAGAAAGATTTTCCAAGTTACCCGTCAGGGTTTTCGCTCGATAAATACTGAAAGCATCGGTAAGAACAAAATTTCCATCCCGCTGCTGACACGCCACCTGCAAACTGCCGTCCGAATTCACAACGACTAGATCCGCTAATCCATCTCCATTGAGATCTTGAAAAAATATCCCTGAACCCAACGGATCATGCTGTAACCCAACAACCGGTACCGGTGATGACTGAGTCAAACTGGCAACCAACTTGTAATCGTTATATCGCTCTATTCGATATTTAAAAGAACTAATTTCGCCGGTGTCCGCACGAATACAAAACAACGCTAAATGACGCCCACTTTCATTGACGGCAAAGACTTTGGATTGCGGTTGCACATTTAGAATGGCCCGCAAACCGGCGGTTTCCGCCGTGCTACCAAAAGGCACAAATCGGAAATTTTTTACACCTCCCTGCTGCACAAGAATACGATCAGACAGTAACACCAGCAGCTCATCCCAATCGCGCCCCTCATAAGAGATCTTCAAAGCAGCATGCAGGCGCGTATCAGTAGCAAGCTCCGTGTCCACACTATATAAAACGCTCGGTATGCTCCCCTGCTTTATCGATGCAACAGAGTAAGCGCGCATCTTAAGCATATTTTTTCCATTAATATTCCTCTCCAGACTTAAGAACATCACCTCCTCTTTGCCACTCGAAAATTTCCCCTTCTGGGTAGTGGCATTCACCTGACGCCCCCAAGCAGATTTGAGTAAATGGATCACTTTGCTCGTACTACCTGACAGAGGTAACAAAGACAAATGAGTGACATGTTGATAAGTATTTTCACCTGTCTGTATGGGGTCACGCGTGACTCTTTTATATTTATGGTACTTATAAATAAATTTATCCGGATCAAACGATTGACTCGTCCCGTTAAGTGACCACGCCTTATACCTGTTCTGATCCATATCGATATCAATGTGCCGATTCCTCGCTCTTTCCAAATTTCCCCCATAGGGAAACTCAGGGAAAATCAGCGCATAAATTTCTTTTACCTCAGGCATATTTTCAAAAGTTTTCCGAGCCTCAAGCTGTGCCGCTTCTTCTACCAACACCTTGAGTTTCTGAAAGTTATATTGCCGCTGTAAATGATCTGGCACCCAGCCAAACATGGAACCAAAACCCAACTCAAATCGATTCCAACCCGTGAGAGCCATATGTCTAGAAAATTCTTCTACCGTTTTGACCCCGTTATAAATCCACAATCCAACAAAAGCACCGACTAATAGCGCTCCGCCTATCGGGCCGGCTACCGACATAAAAACGCTAGCCACTGCTGCTACGCTGGCAGCGCCCACTAAGCCCAAGCTCGCTGCCATACCTGCTGCGAAGGTAACTGCGCCCCCCACCGTCAGACCTGTGCTGATGATGGCTGTCGCAATGTTCACCCCCAAGTTGACTTGTAGTTGGGTAATTTGTTCGGCAATCCGCGCTTTGAGGACAAGATCTGTCGCTGCTTTCTCACTCAAACTAAGCGTACGTAATTCATGTGCTGCGGTATGCACACCGTACCAGGCAAAGCCTGTACCCACCGCAGACAATAAGGTGCCAGCCGCACCCGGCCCAAAATTGCGAATACCACGTGTGATGTGTCTGCCAAGCGAAAGGCCCGATGCCTGCGGGGAAAGCGAGACTGAACTCACTGCGCTCGCGGCGGGCTTAGTGATCTGAATATTCAATTTATTCTGCACTAAGCCAATCACTTCATCACTTAGATCAGCGCCTAACTCTGCTAGTGCAAGCGCATTTTCGGCACGCAATTTTGTCGCTTCAGCCTCACTTAATTTTCCACTGGCTAAGCGCTCATTATTCATCTTAATACGGCACAGTGCGGCAACCGCGCCCAGCGCAAGTACACCTCTACCGGTATTTCCCACATACGTCTGAAACTTTTGCATCACCCGCGCACGTAAACCCAGCGCCTGTTGGGTGTAGCGATCAACAGGCGTGGCCGCAAGACCAGACTGTTCCATACCTTGCAACACCATCGCCCCCGCCCGGATGTCGGCATTTTTATTGCTAGTCAGCTTTAGGTCACTGGCAACTTTCTCCCAAGCGTCGGCCTCTTCGTCAAATACTTGATAAAGGGCTGTTTTTGTATCCAGCGTTATCTCTACAACGTCAGCAGATTTTTTAGCCAAGATATCCACAGCCTGTTGTAAGGCGATGCCATCCGGATTTCGTTTGGACAACGAATCAATTTCCGCGGCACTTAAAACGCGGGAAATAAGCTGCTGCTCTTGCGTGCTTAATTCATAAAATACAAGCTGCCCCTGAAATAGCTTGTCCACCAGCACCTTTAATCTGTCCGGCTGCACTTCAGCGACCATTTTTTGTTGATCGCTGTCATAACGCCAAACGGATTTGTACAGTTCATTTTTTGCGATGGCATCTTCTTTAGTGACCCATCCTTGATCTGGAAGATAGATTTCTTTTTTGCCATCAGACCTAACACGCACGTAATATTGGCGGGCACTCAGCGTCAAATTTTTAGGATTAATATGAAGTCGCGTACTCTGTGCAAGTAGTATGTCAGCCAGCTGTCGGGGAAGCGTACTCCCAAGAGTGGGATCATCTACCAAATTGCAGCCCACAAGATCAATATCAATCTGCCTTACGTTTCTCGGTGGTATTTTTTCTAACATCCTCCTGAAATCATTTTTCAGTGTCTCAATAGAGCGGCCACCGAAAACAATACGTTCACCACGACCACTTGAAAACGACCCATTATTTCCTTCAATCGAATCATTAACGGGGGTATAGCTTTGAACAATTTTCCCACGTGCTTTATCCGCCTCTTGTCTTCTAGCCAGTGCATCAGGATCGGGCGCAAAAGAATAGGTATAGGTGTCGATCTGTCGTTTTTTGGCCTCCTCTAATTCGGAGTACGTGATCTCCCCACCGCCTAAGGCATAAAAAACACCGCCTTCTGCCGCAGCCGACACCATGTAAGACGCCCCACTAGGGGCCAGTACTTTCCATGTTTTATCGGGATCATTAATAAGAACAACTTGCTTACAGTATGGAGAAACTAACTCGCTTCCTTCTTGCGAAACAATACCTAAGGTTTTAATCCCTAAGGCATCTGCTAACTTATAGGCTCTGCCAATGCCAGGGTTTGTTGCACCGGCCACCACAATGAGTTTGTCATAGCCTCCCACATGGCGCGCTTGCTGCTCAAAAATATTTTTTATCTGCGCTTCGAGTGCCGCACTATCGGCATAATCTAATTCAGAAAACCCACTCAATACAATCACACGCTTACCCACGGTATGCGCCCTGATCTCGATCATCTTAGGATCAATTTTGTAACTGTCGACACCATGTCCCACCAACATCAGTTTGAGCCTGGCATGCTCAGCAGATAACGTGCCAAGGACAACTGACTGACTTTGGCTATCCCATCGCAGGCTGGTGTTTATTCCATCGGCTGCCTCATTCGGATGTAACCGTATCAGCTGACTGTCTCGCGGATGCTTTAAAAACAAAGCGTTAACTGCATTGGAAGTAACATCATCTCCCTGCAACTGACCGATCCATCTTGACTCTTCCGTTGCCTGATGGGTATCTGGCGTTTTTAATTTTTCTCGTATTTCTTCTCCGAACTTCTGCAAATCAACAGGCTTCCATGGTGCCTCAGGAAACACGGGGCCACCCAAAGCACCGGACTGCTTTTTAAATAAAGGATTCTGCTGATTTTGTAATGGCGTTTGCGGTTGCGGTGAGGGGGTAAGAACGGGTTGATGCGAAGGAAGACGAATAAGTCTTTCCGTGTTCGGATCAGAAACTACTCCGCTAGGATCTACCGCATCGCCCCCATCAGTAAAACTAAAAAAATCAGTGGGACGCCCTTGAGAAAAAACTTTGTGATCAATCCAAAGCCCAATTTTGTCGTCTACCGCACAAAATGGACTTGAAAAATATTTGCCGACACTATGTTGATGCTCAAGTTGAGTTGGATCTTCATTGCGCCATATTCTGAAAAGAATCCGCGAAGATGAACCTGTCGCCCCACCCGCACTTTGCCGCGCTTGAGCATGCCTCGCACGTTCAACTGTATCGCAGTAAGCACAAGGTGGTTTGGTCCCCCCCAGAAAAACAAGTAGAGGGACATCTTGTTGATGAAATTCTGGTGGATAAGAATTCAGATACTTTTTATATAGTTGATCTTGGGCGTTCTGGATATATTCGATGATGCGCTGTTCTGCATGAATAAGCGGTTTATTCGGATCAGAGGGCGCCATTTCCAGTTCATTCCCTGTTTGCAAAGCAACCCGGATATTGGTCAGCAATCGCTCAACTAATTGCGCTTGTATAAGATTTTTTCCTAACTCAGACTTTGCTGTGCTAATAAATTTAGCGGCAAACTGGTCATTGTTGACAAAATCAAATAACTGCTTAGCATGCCGCTGCTGTTGTTCTTTTTGCCGAAGCTTTTCACCCGTGAGTGTTGTTGATGTCCCTTGCGATAAGACGCCATTGGCTGTGGCATCTTGAAGAAACTGACGCAGGTTATTCGCCATTTCACCATCATCAGTAGAGTTGCTCCCTATCAACACCTTCTCTCCCACCACTGCTGACTGAATTTCCGGTGTTTTCTTCTGATTATCAGGATCCGTCTTCATCCTTTTTTTGGACTGCCCCTTGCTGGCAAGAAGCCCATCGACATATAGCTTATTGGTCGCCACAACCGTTGAACTTATCCAACGCAATACTTGCGAGACCTTTTCACTGCCGCGGTAATGCACCTCGGTCCCGTCAGAAAGATCCAGACTATTCGCCGCATTAATTGCATCAACATGCGGCGGCGAATTAACAACCTGCCCCGAAGTATCCATGTAACTTCCAGGCTTATGAGCGTGACTGGCTAAAAAAAACTGACTGGGGCCAGGGGGAATATCGTAGACAAGACGGATTGGGCGATGTTCTGTAGAAAGAGTTGAAGAGGCGCCGCCGCCGCTAGAATTTAAATTCGAAGGATTTGATAGAGGCATATTAAGAATATATAAATATAAAATTTAAAAAATAAAGTTGATCAACCTGTTTGGAAATGCACAAAGGCAACCGAAAATGCTGGGTCTTATTGGAAGGGAGAAGAGCAGAATTTATTTCATCGCTTTAAATATAATTATTTTTTGTATCAATACTGATAACATATTTCTATAACAAACTCATCAATTATTTTTAATATTTTGTAGTAATTGGCAATAAGTAGCATCACTTAGGCGTTATGCGATGAAATAAACAAGCAGAAAATGCCGTAAAAAAAGAAGGCATGGCACTTAGTTTTTAAAAACACGAAGGATGAAAGAAGGAGATGTATTTGATAAGCACGGTCTGACCGAGCTTTAACAGTCAAGTGCTGCGCTGATGCGAGAAAACGAATGGAATAGCACTTTCCTCAGTTGAGGAAATATTTTCATCGTTCAAAAGTCAACGACTGGGGCAAAAAAATACCGACATGAGGTCAGCAAAGAAGGGCATCTTTGGGGGTGTTTGACGAAAGGGAAATTAAAGTACGCTAAGGCATTAGATATCTAACCAAGGGTTAAATATCGGAACGCTCATTGGCTCGAAATCAGCGATGTTACGTGTTACAACTGTCATGCCGTGTACAAGCG
>JADYYQ010000085.1 GCA_020853585.1 Ottowia sp. | reverse complement strand
GTTTGTATGGCGGCTAGGTTGCGATGAAGAGCATCAAGTCCTTGTACTTTTGCATTCATTGTTTAGCCTTTGTTCAGTCCGATGGAGCAGACTAAATCAAGATGCATCCGTTCTTGCATATCAGGTAGTACCACTTCGATGTTGTAGATGTGATTGCCATGCAGTACGCGCATAGCCGCATTGACATCGTTACGCCAACGTATGCGCATACTGATATTGGCCTTGCTGATCTCCAGCTGCGCTGCCAGATATTCTTTTCCATTTAAATAACGGATATCGGCCCAAACAAGGGCAACATTAATCCAAGTGCCAACTGATTCGCCTAGGCTATTTTGAGTCGTGATTTGTTTTTGCAAACGCACGCGCTGACTAAAGTTAGCGGCGGGCAACATGCTCATAGAGTGACGACCCGGTATGGATCAAGTAAGCCATTAAAAAACAATAAGGTGTCTGTATCGGTGCGAATGCTGGTACTCAGCTCTTCCCGGCAAGCATATAGGCTGCCGACACGCAGTTTGATCCATGCTTTAATGCCAGCAGGTACATCTACTGCCAAACCATAGCCAGCGTCAAAGGTCACTGACACAGCGCCGAGTTGCGCTAAGGTCGACGGCCAGTTTTTACCAAATGATGGTGCTACTCGGGCAGGTTGGCTACTTTTATCAACGAGGTAGTCCTCTATGTCTAAGCTTTGTAAACTGCCTGATAAATCCAGGTATTTAATAGTGATAACTGACTGCACAGGGTTTTTAGGCAGATGAATGGGCTGATCCATAGCGGGGAAATGATCTATTCCATATTGCCAACGTGCTGTCACAAACTGCTGGCCCGTGAGCATTTCTGCCGATTGTCTGGCTGCGCCGATAAGCGTGGCGATCAAAGCATCGTCTTCATTACTGTCAATTCGCAAATGGAGTTTTGCTTCAGCTAAGGGGACAGGCTCTTCTGATGCGATAGTGATTTGTTGCAAGGACATATAAAATGACTACTTATCGCCGAGTCGACGAGATTCGCCTTCACAGTGTTCGCAACCAGTCCAAAAGCTATCTCTAAGAGTTTCTGTTGTTAAGGCATTACAGCAGTCACATTGATTAATATCATCCTGTTCAAATTGCACGAAACAACTAGAGCACATCCATTTCCCACTTGGCAATAAAGCGACAGAAAGCTCACCTTGACACTCTCCGCAATTCGCCTCATACCCGTCATCACTGTCATCTTGTTTAACAACATGCCATGCTAAAAGAATTTTCTTAACGTCTTCATCTGTGAAGGAAGAGCTACATGATGAAGATGTACATTGATGCTCTGGTTGGCCAATCAATTTTTGCTGGGAGTTGCACGCTGTACACGTGATTTGCACACCATTTATTTCGAGACTACAGACCAGACATTTACATTTTAAAACGGGAAGCTCATCTCCATTTTCTTCCAAGGCCTCACGTTTGCAAGAAGGACATTTATGAAACTTTATTCCTGCTTTTTTTTTGCCAAAAATAGTGCTTTTGAGCTGCCCAAATTTTTCTGTAAGACGATACTGATGTTGTTCCTGCATCTTGTCGTTGTATTTAGAAATTTGGTTTTTATATTTTTCAAATATATCCTCCCATTTTTTGGCAAGAATCGGATGGAGGTAATACCATGCAAGACACTGTTCAGCGACAATGTTTTGAATTTCTTGACTATCGAATTGATCTAAGTGAAAAAAATGAACGATGCGGTTGCGGTGGTTCCCTAGCTCACTAAAGCACTTGTATTCGTCATTCGTAAGCCCTTGTTTCATTGACTTCAGGCACTTATGTGCCTTACTCAGATTGACTGACACAAAATTCCCTTGGTCAAATTCTTTCCGACTGATAGGATTAGGATCGCTAAGAATTAATTTCCAATCTTCATGCAATAGCCTTGCCTTCAGAAATAGCTCAATGGCTGCATAAAAATTAATTGCAGAATATTTAGGCTGGTGTTGTGCAAATTCTTCTAATGATTTGTCAAGAAAACAAAACGCGTTTTCAACTAGGTTTTCGAATGTCTCATTATTTTCCATGAATTATTGTTGGCCATTTGAGTGGTGTCATTCTAGTACTTGTCGGCGCGGCTATTTGATGCTTACTTAGCGTTTAGAAGGTTTCCGCTATCAAATAATTTGCACAACACCAGCCTGATTAAAAGTGTCAGCAGGATGGTAGCGTGGCGTAATGCCCCATATTTTTGCAGCCACCAGACTGGATGCACCACTTATGATCAGTGCTAGGCGTACCCATAAAAATCCACCAGTCGTATCTAATTCTTCCGCTCTGAAATTAATGATGGCCTGTTTATTTGAGCCATTCCCCGCCTGTGTGAGTTGAGTGATACGTTTACCAGGAATATCTTTAACACCAGCGCCTGAGGTATCGAGTGCTTGCTGTAATTTTGCATCGATTGTTGCTGCTGTACCCATGACACCTGTTTCAATCACGGCCATCACAGCATGGAAATGAGCCAGTGATACCCAGTTCGTTACCATGGTACCTACAGCCTGGTTAGCTGGCTCAAGTGTTGCAAGTATGGCAATGTTTTCGCTGCCTTTTGTATTTAAATGCATCGTGGCTCCTTATTTTTGTGTTTGCTTTTTAATCAACGTGTAGCGAGCTGAATAAAAGGAGACATCGTGGCAGTCCCTTTAGCTGGCGCAATCGGTGCAGCTATTTTGGATTGCCCATCCATACGGAATGTGGTTCTAAAAGCCGTTAAGCCTGCATCGAAGTAAAGATGCATTGATGTCGCTGTTTGCAAACCACCTGCTTTGGTGATGGTTTGGTAGTAGGACAAATCAACCAACAAGATATCGCCTTGGCTTGAAAAGGTATTGGCATGCTGTGAAACAAATACCGGACGACCTAGTAAAGTACCGTAAGGTGAAACTTGAATCCCGCCAACGGAGAGACCTGTTGGTAAGTAGATCGGGTAGTTGCCTAAGCTCAAAGTAAACAGCGCTGGCAACACGTCGTTGTTAATGATCCAGACTGCATTGGCAAATGATCCCGTTGGCAAACGTGCGATCATCTTGGCGAGATTTTGCGGCAATAATGTTTGCGTTGCTTGCCCCGTTTCCTTAGCGACAGTGACGATTGCACCCGCATTAAGACAACCTACTGGTACGCCATTACCATTGCCAAATAAAATCGATTCATTGGTTTTCCAGCGAATAGAATCGGCAATTTTCTCTGGTAAATAACTGGTCAATGCATGTGTATCTTCGAGTAATTCATCGGTAGTCGGCACCAAGGCCATCAATTTTTTAAGGCGTAAAGTGGCGAGTCCTAAAATGGGTTTTGTCGCCAAAGCAGTGGTAGCTTCCCCTTGCCAATAAGCGCGGATGCCATTGGTACCCCACGGGGTGGTTTCATCTCTAGGAAATGTCATGCTGTTACCACTGACTTCAACGTTATCGGTCAGCGGTAATAATGAGTCTTCATTTAGAGATAATTTAAAAAGCTGCTGTGAGAAATGCGGTGGAATCAGAAAGCCACCATCTTGCCCAGTGCCTTCGTTACTGTAATGAGAAGGTAACGCTGCATGACGGCTACTGCCACCGATCAATAAACGGTCATCGATAGCCTTGCCCGGTTTTTCAGCTTGATAAACTGCTTGCATAAATTCACCGACACTCTGAAAACCATGCATCGCATCAGCGGTACAGTTATCGGTGACAATGGGTCCCAGCACATTATTAACAGCAAGGCGTGCTTCGTCGGCAATCAGCGCAGCTTCACGATCAACTGCATTGGATGCGGCATCAATACGGCTACGCAAAGCATCAAAGGCGGTGATTTCTTCATCATTGAGATCACGACCTTCGGCGCCAACACGATCTGTTAACGCTCGTGCTTCTTTGACTAGGGTGGTTTTGCGTGCTTGCAACTCACGTAATTGTTTGCTCATCAATGTTTCTCCGGAAATAAAAAAACCACCCGAAGGTGGTTGGTATAAGGATGGTTGGCTAGCCATATCGGCGACAGTAAAAATTCTCTATTACAAAATAGAGATGGCACGCTGTGCTTGAGCTAGACGACTGGCTTTAGGTCTTGTATATTTTTTTGCATCGCGTTGCATCTGATTAAATACTTCATCAAAGGTGGCAATGCCATCAACCATGTTCTGTGCCAAAGCAGAACCTGCGCCAAGTACACGTCCTTGGCCCATACCCTCGCGTACATGGGAAATCGGCACATTGCGCCCACGTGCTACCGCTTCAATGAAGCTCGCGTAGTAATCATCAACGCGCGATTGCATAAAATTTTGTGCCTCTTCGTCTAGCGGTATATAGGGGTTACCTTCAACTTTAT
>JADYYQ010000084.1 GCA_020853585.1 Ottowia sp. | reverse complement strand
CAGCTGCAAAGAACACCGCCCCGTGGATTTGTGGACAACTCGGACTACCGAGTTGCCCACAAGCCCCACCGGGCTCCACTACGATGGATTCTCTCAGTCAAATTCCACACGGAATGACGAAGGGCCATGCGCTGCACGATCATTTCAAAGGAGAAATACCCGAAGCGACCAAAATGCTGGATAAATATTTAGAAATTGCAGCCATGGGCTTTGATCCGAAGAAAAAATCCAAATAATTGCCAGCTTAAAAGGGGCAGTCCAATAAATTTAATCGAGCGAGGTTTGCACCCAATTAGCTCAAAATCTCTGCAATTCCAAGTGCAACAGCTTTTCTATTCTTCCCGAATCGGAGGCTGTGCATTATTTTTCGGACAGGAACGTCCGACAATAGCTGAACTGATCTAGGTGTATTGATGTTCACGTCAATCGCACTACGAATCGTTTTGGCATGTGCTTTTAGCTGTCGCTGAGTAAACCCGACGCTGTGCAAATCCACTCCAGCGTTATGCAGTGCAAGTATGCAGTTTGGCAAGCTACCCATATTAGGTTGATGCTCAAATTGCTTCAATGAATTATCTGTCAAGCTTAAATTAGATATTTCTGCTCGAAGAATTTCCCGCCCTATCTGTTGCGCCCAATCTCGTACATATTTGATGCCCCTGGCCTTCAAAAATCGGCGACGCAATACGAGCTCTATACGGAAAAGATCCTCACAATAGCGCTCAATATAGTCACGATGCGGCAAGGCCTCGTCCAGTGGTCGAAAATTAACCTCTGCTGCCTTCCCATAGAATTTCAGTGACTTCCAGTCTGAATTCTGATCGATGTATAGGGTTTGATCGTTATAGTTGCTAGTAGTCCGATCAAGAAACATGATCTGCATCTTGAGATTTCTAAGTAGCTTGTCCACCATATCTCGGTTTTTCATCTTGAGATGGCCCACCACATCAATTCGATGAAGAGCAACAAGCCCATCCTCAACATTCTTCCGCTCTTGTGGGGAAAGACGAATGTCTAAGTAATGGCATACCTTCTTGACGATTGTGGTAACTTGCGGCTGCAATTTTTCTGAGCCAAAAACATTCTGCCCAGTTAAAAACTTTGGGGCGCTACACTCGATCACGAGCTTAGTCGCATTCCGCGCGGATTTAACCACTGCGCGCGCTCCATAAGCACCTGGAACACTAATCTTCTTGTAGGAGCTTGAAGCTGCTTTTGTGATTTTATTTCTCCCCTCAGAATTATGCTTTCGCTGCTGCTTCTCCATCCATTTTTTATGATCGCAGTCAACAACGATTTTTATCGTATCCAGCAATGATGAGGCCATAATTTATCTCGATATATTTCAGTGGCGCGTACTACACAAAACGGTACGTTGGCGTGGTATTACAGTGATTCAAATGCCGTACAACTACGACACGTGCATCACATCTCCATGTCACAACATCTGGTTGTGACATGGCTACGTGCTAGGCCTTAGCGTGACTGAGCTTCCAGAATGGACGCGCGGATTGCGATGAAGTCCTTCAGCTCCTCGCCCACCCGTTGCTGGTAGTGGTAGCCACGCCGTCGACTAGTTACCAGATAGCCGTTAGCTCGTAAATCCTCCGTAGTCTTGCTATGAAAAGCTTCTCCCAAAAGAGATTTAAAGCGATTCGGCTTAATCAAATACAGGACCTCTCCGTTTTTCTTGCTGTTTTTCATGATGCCAATGACCTTTTTTGAGTTGTCGTAAAGCTCCTGTTTTTTCGAGGAAAATTTGCTCTTGTTTTTTATTAGCATTGCCTGCACCGATTTGATGGTTCGCATCGATCGCTGAGATTTCAAAAGATCCATGTCCGATGCGCAAGAATTAATTCGCTCTTTAAAAACACGACCGAAGGCTTCGTAAATTCGATTGCGACTGACAGGCAACAAGCCAGCATTTGATATTTGTCGCCCTATAAAAGCACAAAACACCAGTCCATTTAACACGCGTGCATCAACACCATCCAAATTGTCCTCAAGTTCAGCAGCAAGAATTATTTTTTTGCGAATGGTATTTTTGCGTTTTATCCATTGCTCTTTGTGTTTTGTGAAATGACTGGCAATTTCCGATATCGCCGCATCTCCAATTACACTTGCATAGTCAGGTGCTAGGGCATCCAGGCGTTCAGAGAGCTTGGCCCCGGTCTCAAATCCACATAGATTCTCAAACATCCCATGATCGGTTTCAGGAATCTCAATGCTTCTCCCGTTCACCCCTCTATCTAGGATCAATCGATTTCTTTTAGCAATACCATCAAGGCACACCTCACTCGAGACGAAAGCAACACCGGTCATTTTTTTATATTTTTCATCTTCTTGATTTTTTCCATAATTACTTCGAAACCGGCCCGAACCATTTCCAGACTCCATGATTAGATCCATGATTGATTCGCCTGCTTTGTGCGCGTCCTCCAGAAAAATAGGCTTACTTCCTTGTGCGGCACAGAATTCAAGCATCCCAATGATCGTTGCATTGAAGTCCCTAATCGAATTTCGACCTTCCACCAAAAAGGAAACAGCGCGCTGAATGGT
>JADYYQ010000083.1 GCA_020853585.1 Ottowia sp. | reverse complement strand
TCACTATTGCGATAGGTTGTACGGGTGGGCGACATCGCTCGGTATTTTTGGTGGAGTGTTTAGCACAGTATTTTCGTGCGCATGGTGAAGTGCTAATACGTCACCGTGAGATTTCCGCTCATCAGAGTCAGGTACATCGATAAAACATTTATCTCAACCCCCTACATAACCAACTGGCTACACACCTCAATCTTTGCGTTAGGCGGTACTCGACATGTATGTACTCATGTGTACCGCTGCTTTCTGCTGGCCGAGCCAGCATATTGCGCTTAGCGCGTTTGCCTAGTTGTTGTGACAGAGGTCTCTCTCATCATTGCGGGCTAAATGCAGCACTCGCCGCTCGTCATGGGGCATTGTTTTAACCATGCCTTGTCTCTACGCTTTGCGTTTAGCCCGCTTGTTATCGTTATGCAATGGTTTTGTTAGCGATAGCCTTGCGTTTTCCCTTTGTTGGCGGGGGTATCGCGTCGTCTTTTGATGGGGACGCTTCGTATGGTTTTGGTGAGAGGGCCGCACGTAAATATTTCCCTGTAAAACTAGTGGCGTGTGCAGCAATGGTTTCGGGTGTGCCGTAGGCGATAATTTCCCCGCCACCTGCACCGCCTTCTGGACCAAGATCGAGCACCCAGTCAGCGGTTTTAATCACATCTAAATTATGTTCGATGATGATAACGGTGTTGCCTTGATCACGTAATTTATGAATGACGACAAGCAATAAATCAATATCGTGAAAGTGTAAACCGGTGGTGGGCTCGTCCAAAATATAAAGGGTACGACCGGTATCGCGTTTGGAGAGTTCTAGCGCGAGCTTGACGCGTTGTGCTTCTCCTCCGGATAGCGTAGTGGCACTTTGCCCAAGGTGGATATAGCCCAGTCCAACATCGAGTAATGTTTGGAGTTTGCGTGCAATGGTGGGTACGGCTTTAAAAAAATCATGTGCTTGCTCGACGGTCATATCGAGTACTTGATGAATATTTTTTCCTTTATAAAGGATATCGAGTGTTTCTCGGTTGTAGCGCTTGCTATGGCAGACATCACAAGGGACATAAACATCGGGGAGAAAATGCATTTCTACTTTAAGGACGCCATCGCCTTGACATGCTTCGCAGCGCCCCCCTTTGACGTTAAAAGAAAATCGGCCGGCACCATAACCACGTTCTTTCGCTGCGGGAACCCCCGCAAAAAGCTCGCGGATAGGGGTAAATAAACCTGTGTAAGTGGCCGGGTTAGAACGAGGTGTACGCCCGATCGGTGATTGATCAACGTTGATCACTTTGTCGAAGTGCTCGAGTCCTTCAATCTCTCGATAAGGGGCGGGCTCGGGTGTGGAGCCATAAATATGTGTAGCGGCAGCATGGTAAAGCGTGTCATTAATTAGGGTTGATTTTCCTGAGCCTGATACGCCTGTGACACAGGTGATTAATCCAACGGGAATATCCGCGTTGACTTGTTTTAAGTTGTTGCCGCTTGCACCGATAATGCGTAACCAGCGATCACCGGGTGCGTGACGTTGCTTAGGAATGGCGATGGTGCGTTTTCCCGATAAATAAAACCCCGTTAATGATTGACTGTGATGGAGAATATATTCGGGTGTTCCTGCGGCGACAATATGGCCCCCATGTATGCCAGCACCGGGCCCAATATCGATTACATAGTCACTTGCGCGAATCATATCTTCGTCGTGCTCCACAACCAGTACAGAGTTACCGAGATCGCGTAAATGTTTAAGCGTAGTAATAAGCCGATCATTGTCGCGTTGATGTAAACCGATGGATGGCTCATCTAATACATACATCACACCGGTTAAGCCTGAACCAATTTGTGAAGCCAGGCGAATACGTTGGGCTTCTCCGCCTGAGAGAGTTTCGGCGCTGCGCTCTAACGATAAATAGTTGAGTCCGACATTATTGAGAAAAGATAAACGCGCTGAAATTTCTTGAATAATTTTTTCGGCAATACCTTGTTTAACACCTTTTAGTTTGAGCGCTAGAAAATAGGCGAGACAGTGATGCAAGGGCATGGCACTGATTTCAAAAATAGCGCGCGCTTGTTCGCCTTCTCCGACCATTACATGCCGCGCTTCACGACGTAAGCGTGTACCGACACATTCTGGGCAAGGTTTATTATTTTGATATTTCGCTAGTTCTTCGCGTACTGTCATCGACTCAGTTTCGCGATAGCGTCGTTCTAAATTAGGCAAGATACCTTCAAATGCGTGTGCACGTGATATCGGCTTGCCCTGTTCATTGAAATAGGTGAAAGGGATGTCTTCTTTGCCCGAGCCATTGAGGATCACTTTTTTGACCGAGTCAGGCAGTTGTTCAAAAGGGGTGTCAAGATTAAAGCCATAAAATTTGGCAAGATTTTGAAGCAGTTGAAAATAAAATTGATTGCGTTTATCCCATCCTTTGATTGCCCCTGCGGACAGCGATAACTCGGGATGGGCAACAACCCGTTTGGGATCGGTAAAGCTAATTTGTCCTAAGCCATCGCAGCGCGAACAAGCGCCCATCGGATTGTTGAATGAAAATAAACGCGGTTCGAGCTCTTGCAATGAGTAGTTACATACGGGGCAGGAAAATTTACTGGAGAATAATTTTTCTTGGCCACTGTCCATCTCTAAGGTGATGGCTCGCCCTTCTGCTAAACGCAGGGCTGTTTCAAAAGATTCAGCTAAGCGTTGTTTAATCTCTGCTTTGACTTTGATGCGATCAACGACCACTTCGATGGTATGTTTCTCATTTTTTTTGAGCTTAGGCAGGGCTTCTGCCTCGTAGATATGTGCTTGTGCTGCGTGTGTGGTGCCGCCCCCTGACCGAATACGAAAACGGACAAAGCCCTGTGCTTGCATATTCTCAAATAGATCAAGATGCTCGCCTTTGCGGTTGTTAATCACGGGCGCCAAAATCATTAACTTTGTATCTTCCGGCAAAGCAAGCACTGCGTCGACCATTTGACTAACACTTTGTGCTTCAAGGGGAAGTGCATGTTCCGGGCAATGAGGGGTACCCGCTCGCGCATAGAGTAGCCGTAGATAATCATGAATTTCAGTGACTGTCCCCACGGTTGAACGTGGATTATGGCTGGTTGCTTTTTGTTCAATTGAGATGGCGGGGGATAGACCCTCGATCAAATCGACATCTGGTTTTTCCATCAGTTGTAAAAATTGGCGCGCATAGGCCGAAAGTGATTCGACATAGCGGCGTTGACCTTCAGCATATAAAGTGTCAAAGGCCAAGGAGCTTTTTCCTGAACCGGATAGTCCGGTAATCACAACTAACTGATTACGTGGCAGATCAAGATTAATATTTTTTAGATTGTGGGTGCGGGCGCCACGTATTTTGATCATTTCCATCTTGGTTACCTATTAAAAAACGTTTCGTTTAACGACCATAAAGGTCTCTGGCGAAACGAGAGCTGCTAATATACGCAACTTCGACGAAGTCGTACCCCATTTCTTTTATCAACCTTGCACCTTCTCATGTAGGCGGTGCGCAACAAGTCACCACACGTGTTTTCACGCACCCGCAAAACAACCACCGCTGTATCTTCGATGAGCCATCTTGAAATTCGCGCCAGCCTAATGTTGGCGAGCGTGTTTGCCTTGCGCATGTTGGGCTTATTTTTGATATTGCCAGTATTTACAATTTATGCGCAGCATCTACCCGGTGGAGAACACCCAGTTATGCTGGGTTTAGCCTTGGGTATTTATGGGTTGATACAAGCTTTTTTGCATATTCCGCTTGGCATGCTATCAGATCGCATTGGACGTAAGCCCGTGATTATGGCGGGTTTACTTTTATTTGTGCTGGGAGGGAGTGTCGCTGCCATGGCCGATAGTTTGGCGGGAATTGCTTGGGGGCGTGCTATTCAGGGAGCGGGCGCGATATCCGCAGCGATTACTGCATTGATTGCTGACTTAACGCGTGTAGAACATCGCAGTAAAGCGATGGCGATGGTGGGGGGGAGTATTGGCCTTTCTTTTGCCATATCGTTAGTGATTGCCGCGCCGCTTTACCAACATATTGGTATGAACGGACTATTTTGGTTGATGTCTGCTTTAGGTTGTGGCGCATTGCTATTAGTTGCATGGGGCGTGCCTACGCCGATTAAAACAGTGATATCACCCAGTGCCACTCGACTGAGTGGTCTACGGGATGCGCTATGTCGGGTTGATTTATTGCGTTTGAATATCGGTGTACTTATTTTGCATGCGACGCAAATTGCCATGTTTATTGTGGTGCCTCGCTTATTAACTGCGGCGGGTTTGCCTTTGTCTGCGCATTGGCAGATTTATTTGCCGGTGGTGCTCTGCTCTTTTGTGTTGATGTTAGCGCCTATGTTGGCCGCAGAGCGTGCGGGTAAAACGCGCTTAGTCTTACTATCGGCGGTGGCCTTGCTCTTTTTTGTGCAAATAGGCTTTGCGATGCAAAGTGAGATTAGCATTGCCGCCATCGCAGTATTACTGCTGCTTTTTTTCACGGGTTTTAATTTGTTAGAAGCGATGCAGCCCGCATTGGTCTCTCGTTTAGCTGATGAGGCAAAAGGCACGGCGCTGGGCGTGTACAACACCAGTCAGGCTTTAGGTTTATTTTTAGGGGGTGCCTTGGGTGGAGGTTTATTAAAATTTTCCCAGGGCCGTATGGTTTTTATTGCTTGTGCTATTTTGCTTTTTGTGTGGCTTATAATCGCGCGCAATATGCAGGAAATTACGCGTTGCTCTTCTGCGCGCACGTAAATATGTTTTTTTAATTATTTTTATTTCATCACTGTGAGTAACTATGGCCTCCGTCAATAAAGTCATCCTTGTCGGCAATTTAGGTGCCGATCCTGAGACCCGGTATCTTCCAAGCGGCGATGCGGTTAGCAATATTCGCATGGCCACAACGGATCGTTATAAAGACAAAGCGACTGGCGAAATGAAAGAAGCAACAGAGTGGCACCGCGTTGCATTTTTTGGCAAGCTCGCTGAGATTGCCGGTCAATATCTTAAAAAAGGTTCATCGGTTTATATCGAGGGACGTATTCGAACGCGTAAATGGCAAGACGCGGCTGGACAAGAAAAATACAGCACCGAAATCATTGCAGATCAGATGCAGATGTTAGGCGGACGGTCCACCTCGACGAATATGGATTCAGGCGCAGCGTATGTACCTCCCGCCAATCGTCCGGCTTCCTCCACTAAAGCAGCTACGGCGACAAGTGGTGATAATTTTGGCAGTATGGATGACGATATTCCTTTTTAGGGGCGGGTCTTTTCCTGGTTTTTAAGTCTTAAGCAGGGGGGTGTGATCAATTGACATGCGCTCTGCGTGTTGACTTTATGGTGGTCAGCGAGTGGGTCTTCTTTTTAGATGAGTGGGCGTTTTTTGTGATGCCCAGTGCGGTTGTACGACTGACACACAACAGCTCTTGCTGGTCGCATACGGAGCGATTGATGCGAAAAGGATATAAGTCAACAGGGGGATTCAGTTGATCGTGCGTGTGTCCATTAAGCAAAGAAGTTGTGCGTAATACTGCGCAGTCCTGGGAGGCTGCGCAGTGATGTGCGTGATGTTTGTCTATGCGATGGTGTGTGCTGAGAGCGGTGTGCTTTGGGCAGCAAGTGCGCGCTGCATAAGAATGGCAAAAGCAGGGAGTGTCTTTCCTTCGAGAAACTCAAGAAATGCGCCTCCTCCGGTAGAGATATAAGAAATATCTTGAGCGATGCCATATTTGGCAATAGCGGCTAATGTGTCCCCGCCCCCGGCGATTGAAAAGGCAGGCGATGCTGCAATTGCCATCGCTAGCGTACGGGTGCCTTGGTCGAATTGTTCAAATTCAAAGACGCCCATAGGGCCATTCCAAATAATCGTGTTTGCATCGCGTAATCGCGCGGCAAGTTGTTGCGCTGTCTGGGGACCAATATCCAAAATGCGATCATCTGCGCTTACCTGATCTACGGATTTAATGTGTGCAACCGCGTTGGCAGTGCATGATTTTGCGCAGACGACATCGGTGGGGAGTAAAACGCTAATATGGGCTTCGCCATTGGCTTGTGCGCGTTGCGCCATTAATTGCAGTATGGTGCGTGCTTCTTCGACCAAATCAGGTTCTGCAAGTGAAGCGCCGATAGGCAGGCCGGCCGCTAACATAAACGTGTTTGCAATCCCTCCACCGACAATTAACTGATCTACTTTTTGTGCGAGTGTTTTTAAAATAGTGAGTTTGGTCGATACCTTGGAACCCGCGATGATCGCGATCAGAGGGCGCTTGGGCTGTGCAAACGCTTGGCTTAATGCGGTAAATTCTGCAAAGAGCAATGGCCCGGCACAGGCGATGGGGGCATATTGTGCGATGCCATAGGTGGTTGCTTCGGCGCGATGTGCTGTACCAAATGCATCGTTAACATAGACATCACAGAGCTGCGCCATTTTTTGTGCCAGCAGCGGATCGTTTTTTTTCTCGCCCATATTGCAGCGGCAATTTTCCAGCATCACGATTTCGCCCGGTGCGACTTGTACATGGTCGACCCAGTTTTTAAGTAAGGGTACGGGGCGGCCCAGTAGAGCGGATAAACGCGCAGCAATGGGCCCTAAGGTGTCTTGCTCTTGACAGGCCCCTTCGATGGGGCGCCCGAGATGCGAGGTCACCATCACGGCGGCACCGGCTTCTAAGCATTGGGTAATGGCCGGCAGGCAAGCGCGAATGCGTGTGTCTTCGGTGATGTTGCCCTGGGTGTCTTGAGGTACATTCATATCAGCACGGATAAAAACGCGTTTGCCGTGGATTTTTCCTGCGTGAATTAAATCTGAGAGATGTAATAGGTTTTGCATAAAGTGCTTGGGCGAGATAAAAAGGGGGGGATGGTATTGCGGATAAGGTGGGTGTCTGTTGCGTAATTCAAAAAGTAGAATATTTATTTTATTTGATATTTTTTGTGATACCAATTTAACCAGCATAGCGATTTTACTCGGTATGCTGGCATGCCCTGATGTCTGCGTGTTGTGTTAACTATCGTCTCGTAACCAGACTTGGCTACGCCCAATAAAAGAGAATCCGATAAATCCACGTACTTTAAGCTTTTTACCGCCGTCCTCCATCGTGATATTTGCTTTATAAATACGTCCATTTTTGGGATCTAAGATGTGTCCTCCTTGATATTCATTACCTTCTTTTTTCAGGCCCCAGAGAAATGTCATACCAATAATAGGTTGGTTGTGAAACTTATCCGAACATTGTGTGCATATTGTCTCGGGCGCTTGGTTTGCATTATCGGGAAACGTGTTGAGTATTTTTCCTTTGAGTTCGCCATTTTCTTCATAAATTTCTACTACGCTTTTTTGTTTGCCTGTGTTGTCATCAATGGTTTTCCATTTGCCAATCGGCGTGGTTAAATCTGCGGCAAAAGAAAGTGAGGATGCAAGTAGACAAGTAATCGCGGAAATAAGGATAGTGCGCATCGCGTGACTCCTATTTGTATGGGTGATTGAGTAAGTATAGAAATATTTGGTAATAATATTTTTTAACAACGTTAATTATTATTTATATTTAAATATTGTTGATAACTAAGATAACCATGGATATGTTGTGGTTGTCATGCGATTTTATTATGAGCTAAATTTGCCTCGACGTAATGTTCTTTTTGAGTGAACTAAATAATATTTCGCATCTTTTTTTAATCAGCACACGCTATAAAAAATAGACCGTTGCTTAACGGATATCAATTCGGTAAATCTGTATAGCCATTAATTTATCGCTGCGTTCCTTGAGCACTTTTACTCGCATACCATCCATGTGAATAAAAATGCTTATTTTGTTTGCCGAAATTAAATTTGTACGGGGAGTTGTTTTATTTATACGAGAGTCAGTGTGTATGGCCGAAAAATTAAACAGGAGGGATTAAAAATCAGTCCGGACTGAAGTATTAGGCTGAAAGGCGCGATTTGCTGATTCTGGGTCACGCTTGAACATAGTTCTAAAGCCTTTTTGCATGCCTTTCCCCGCTACTGATTCTATTGTTTCTACAGCAAATATTCTTGTTTTTTCATCGTAGTAGAGTATGTCGTATAAACCATTTGTAGCTGCATCATTTCTAGGTCTCTTCTTAATACGTATGCCGTTTTGGTTGTACTCAGAGATTCCCGATCGCGTTTTGTCAAATTGCGTACTTTTAATCAATTCGTTACTAAAAAGATAGGCACCTAATACATAGTCACCTGTATCAGCATAAGCAAAATCATTTTTATGTTTTTCATAATGAAATTTTGCGTTCGCAATATCAGTCAGGACGTTAGCGTTTTCATCCAAACCTTTTGTCCAACTTAAAGCCTTAATAATTTTTTCTTCACTGCCATGAATAATTTGAATGGCCTCACTATGACGTTCATTAATAACCTCATCTTTCACAAAATTGGCATTCTTCTTATGTTCACCAAGAAAACTTTTAATACTGCTGACACTGTCTTTTCGTTGCTTCTGAGATTCTTCAATTTCGACATGAAACTCATCACCCACGCTTTTGATAGTCTGACTATGCTTCGCAAGGGTATCTTTGAAAGCGTTATCTGCGGCAATTATGTCATCGGTTGCTATATTTAATTTTTTAATATAGTCCCTTGCTTGAGGGCCATCGATATGTTTCGCAGCCACGCTCACTGCGGTAAGTGCATCATAGAAATGATCTTCAACGCCAATATAATTATCCAATGCACCATTCAATTCCGTTGAGGTATCTTCTAATTTTTTAGTAAGTGAGTTCAGTAATTCATTATCGCTCTTTGTTAATGCATCTAATTTATCTGGCCTATCGGTATGCAACTTATTTTTAATAAGCGTTAAGTTAGCTATATCTAGTTGAATTTTTTCTTTAAAACTGTCAATCGCTTGTTTTTTTGTTTTTGCCTGAGTCCATGTATCCGTTACCTTCTGGATAGATGCGAGACGCCCATCTTTATTTTTATTCGCTAAAGCTAAATGGTGCTCAATACTTTGAGTATCAGTTTTTAAAGCAGTAATATCTTTTTGTATTTGATTTAGGTCGTTTGTAATTTTGATAAGCAAGGCTTTACCGCTATCTGCCTGCCGTGCTTTTTCTGCTTGAGAAAAATCAGTAAGCTTTGTCTTATCATTTTTAAATAATTTTAACTTGTTTTCAAGAGCTACAAGTTGATTAAAAACCCCTAATTGAAATGCTTGGACTTTCTGGATTGGTGTTTGTGCATAATCCCATAAAGACTTATTGACGGCTAATTTTTCTTGATATTTTTTAAAAGCCCCATGTCGTGGGCAGGGACCCGTGTTATGCACCCACGCATTGAGTGTGCCTACAAAAAAAGTTTCCCCGATAGCCACACTTAAATTATGTGTGCGTCCTTGATCGCTCACACGTGTAAAAGATGTGACAATGGTAATGACACCTTGGGGCGCATGCAAAGAAGACAACTCATCACCTGTTTTTAAATCGATGGCGGGAATAAATCCACGTTGTTTGACATAAAAAGGATGGCTTGGCGTGACGAATAAATAATCTTGTTGCGTTGATCCGTCCGCAGTGACTTGCTTAAGAGTAAGTTTATAAATAGGTTGATCATCGCGTACGTGTGTTGTGGTAATCGCGGCAGAAAATACTGCACCGCTATTGTCATCCCGTTTCGTCCATACCTTATCGCCAATTTTCAACGTTTCAATTTTTCGGTAACCAGCAGGTGTTGCAACTAACGTGCCGGGCGCAAAACAACAAGGACGTAGCTTTTTATTTTTATTTGAATATGCATAACTTGCGGTGATATTCACTGGCCCCGTACTATCATTGCGCGTAACCATCATCAAAGATGCGGGATCGCCTACATCCGGTATTCCGCCTATATTGGCAATCGTTGCCCTTTGTATTACACGGTATTTTTTGTACTCTTTCACATCCAGGCTACCGTTAATCATAGGCAGCCCATTCACATTGACACCGATGCCTCCATCGATAACATAACCATCTTGGTCTTGGCTATCTTGAAGATCGGTTATGAAACGTGATCCATCTACATTCAGCACCCCTGTCTTCCCTTTTGTGCCAGTAGCAATCAGGTGTGTGCCTGTCAATTTAAGATTACTCCGTACCCTACCCGTTATCGTATTTGCCAAGATACCGCTTTGCTCAATCGTCAACGCTGAGTCATCCCAATTTTTCCCACCTCCAACATTCCCCCCCACCATTTAAGCCAAAAATTGTGTACACATTGGCGTCTACACCCAGTGAACCACCCCAGTGGTTTTCATCGCTCGTAGCATGCCGCGTGTTTTGAAAACTTTGAAGAGATAAATCACCTGTTACATACAAGTCAACTGTTTCCGCAATTAGCCTACTCCCTAAAATACGAACATGGTTATCCTTAGCAAAAGAGTTAGCGATAGGTGCCACTTTTTTTATACCCCCTGACGTAAGCCAAATCGTTTTTGCGATGACACTCATTGGCGCATAGTTATGAAAAAATGTCTCTTGGTGGTTATCGTTTCGGGCGTACCCTCCTCTTATCCCTACTCCGGCTGATGCCAACATGGCATTTGCCGATGCAGTCGCACCTAAATTAAATTTATTACTTTTACTATCCAAGGTCCACGTGCCTGCCGTCTCTGCTTCTGCCAAAGTGATATTTTTAGCTGCATCAAGAGTAATTTTTCCCTTTATTGAATTAGATCGCATATCGATACCCACTAGCTCGATATCACCCTGCGTACTTTCAATATAAATATGATCAGCATGCATTTGGCTCACACCGTCATTCGTACGAAAACTTTGCTTATTTTGTTCGCTGTTTCCCCAAACAAAATCCGCCGACCCTCCCAACGTATCGCCAAAAACAAGATTTGTGCTATCCCCTACGGTTTGTGCGCCCCGTAGCAGAGATGCACGCACATAGGCATTGCCACTGCCTTTTGCATCCAGTTTTTTTACGGCATGATTGATGGCTGTCACAACATTGCTATGCCCTTCGTACGTCACACCTGCAAAATGTTCTGTCGTTTTGGTGGTGGCACTACTTTTGTCCTTGTAAGGTGTCGTTTGCACTTCCTGCGCACGCATGGTTAAGCTACTTTGTAGATTATCTAAGTCGGGCTTTCTACGCGAGAAAAAATCGGCACCACCCAGATGGATGGTGCCTGCTTCTGCTAGCCAGTCGAGCTGCTGTCCAAAAGCAATATGGGTATTGATATGATGCATTCGCATCACTGTCTGTATGCTGCTATTGTCATTGATAACATCAGCATCAACAATTGACCACTGTCGTTCTTTTGTCCAAGCAGCATGTATCAAAAACAAAGGGAGCGTATTAAGATCACCGCTTTTACTCTTGACCGTCATCATCCCTTGACTGAAGAGCTTGATGCCTGTGAGACTAATTGCTTGATCACTCAATAAAGAAAGGTTTTTATGCGCAGTGACACTGGCAGGTAACACAGATTGCTTAGTGATTTTAGTGTTAAGTGATGATTCTTCGGTTTGGTAGTGCGTCCTATATGTAAGCCTATTACTCCCTGGTTCATGGATAGGCTGCAGCCAGGTGTGTGACGATAGTGTTTTGTTTGATTGTGTTGTTTCTTTTTTATCAAGAAGAAGGGAGGCTATCGTTGTCTTTCCTCCCACGATAAGATCGACTTTACCCAAATGCGAATGAATTACCGCACCTTTGATGACTAGATTACCTCGTGTTTTGATGGCAATGTCGTGATTTGCAATAAAACGACCTCTTTCTTTAATGACGTCTGCATAATTATCCGCATCTCGATTCCCCAATATAATTTGGGTTTCATTGATGAGAGTATCGGCCTCTATATTGATAGACCCAGCCCTTATCAAACCAGAAATATTTTTAATATCTTGTTGCGCTTTGATATTGAGATCATGGGTAGCGTACATCGTCCCATTTTGATTGGTTGCTGTATCAGTTTCAACAATAAGATTATTTCCTGACTTTACTGTGCCTGTGTTGAAAATTGTCTTTGCCTTAATAAACAAATTACCCGCAGCGGTTGTTTCTCCCGCATGCCGTACACCCGCACCCACCAAATAAATTTTCCTAGCGTACATCCCGCCCAATTGACTCACATCAAGCGTGCCACCCTGTGTAACAGGACTTGCACTAGGGTTGCGATAACTGACTTGACCTGGTCCGACGATAAGGTTCAGGTTGTCGATGGATGTGGCATGATTGTCTTGTGTTAAATAAGTCCCATGGATTTTCCCATTGACGATAGCTTTCATGGCAATAAGATCAATTTGAGGTGTGTCATAGGAAATGATCCCATTTGGGCCAACCACGATATCGCCACGCGTAGTCAGCAGACTATCAAAATGTCCATTTTTTATTTCTGGTGAGCTTGTCGCCAACATGCCACGATGAACATTGACAAAACCACAACCATTGCAAGTAATCCCATTTGGATTTG
>JADYYQ010000082.1 GCA_020853585.1 Ottowia sp. | reverse complement strand
TTCCCGTGTACAACAAAAAATAAGACCTGGCAGACATTTTCTTCGTGAATCTAAAAAGCCTGGCCATAAATGGCGAAGTAGTTATGCGTAAAACTTTTGGGAAATCTTAACCGAATGCCATTGTCTGCACAACGAGACAAACACCATCCCTGATGCAATGATGTTTATGGGCAATCAAATCACACAAGCCATCATGCCAAGATCTCTTTTTCTCGTCCAATCAAAATGCTCATGCCCTTATCGTATAAACCATATTTTCAAATGGCCTCGCGTTAAGACATGTTTACTCTAGGAACTAAGACTATTTAAATAATGTAAGGCAAGCAACATATAGTCTCTACGCTGGTAAGCAATTGAATTATCTGAATCTTTTTTCCCAAAACGCTCACGTCGCACAGCAATAGAATCGATACCTTCCAAGCCCTCTTCTTTTAATTTTCTAATTTGCTCAGTTGATTGAATATGCTTAAACATATCAAGCGGTAGATCTTTCCGTTGAGGTTCCACTCCGTCAAGAAATTGTTCGTGCATACGCGTAAAGTGGTCTTGGTATCGAAAAGCACACAACGCAAAATAAGCTGAGAAAATAGTACAGCCCGAATTGGAAGAAAGCATGCGCGTACTCATAAAATTACTTTTATCAAATAAATGTTTATATCGCCCAAATGACGTATACGCTTCAAAGTGTGGGTTCACCCCAACTGGATCAATAGCAAGCGCTGTGATTCGATTATCGGGATGGCGATGTAAATCAAGCAAATAACGATGGCCACCCGATGAAGTGACGATATGGGCATCTGTTGCGTTCGATTTCTTAAAATTTTCTACAAATACGTTAACTTCCCGTTCACTATCACAATAGTGAATATTACGTTCCGGGAAAATACGGTGCCCGGCTTCAATAAATATTTTGACAGGAAAAACATCATCCGCCGGCATCAGAGGGTACTCTTTTGTATTTCTTTGAAGAATTTCCTTTGCTTCATCAAACAGATAAGTAAAGCTATGTATTTGAAAATCAGAAGGCCGTGCTACAAAGTGAAAGTTAATACCTGAATTTGGTAACAGCCTAAATTTCGTCATTTCATCTAAATCACTGGACAATACCGCCTGACGAAAAGCAGCATTTTTCTGTTCATAGTCAGTAGTTTGTTTACTAATGATATTAAAGTAGTTAGTAAGATATTTTTGCTTACTGGATTCACTTAGTTTGCTCTCAACAAGTATCTTTACAAGCGCTGAAAATTTCTCCGCAGTTGCATGATTAATCATGGCTTGCAAATCCACTTTTTCTTCTAATAATTTAACGATGGACGCTTCTTCAGTTTGCTCATTTAACGCAGCAATCAATACCTCAATTTCTTCTTGTTTTTGGTTCGTTGTCACCGCCATTTTTTCTTGGACAGATAACGGGCTGCGTGCTGTAGCACCTAAATTAATTTCATTAATCTTTTCACTCACCCGATCAATCACCGTGATCTCTGGCGTAACGATTAATCGCTGGGCTTGCGCCTTAAGTGCGGTCTCTTGATCATTTTCTTGGGGAAGAGATTGCGCTTTCTCGCATAACTGTTTTATAAAATGATTGTTTTGTGTGGCCCATGCCCCATCATTATTTATTTTATATTCAGCATATTCGATGAGCCCCTGCAATGTCTGTATACCTTTTTCCCCTTGAGGAAAATCAATTAAACCGGTATTACCTTGCGCTACTATTTTTGTCACCGCAGCAATCTCATAGCCCCCCTGAACATCAACAGTACGGGGAAACTCGGGCTTAAAAAGAAGTGCGGAAGCATAAAATAAGGGTACAACCCGAAGCTTAGGTAGCTGCGCAATATTTTCTGGAATGGTCAATAAACCTAAGCCCGGTACAAAACATTCAAGATTACTGAGCTGACTTACACTCTCAGGTAGGGTACGAACACGCGTATTAGATAAATCTAATTTTTTAAGCCATATTAACTGGCCAACTTCCTGTGGCAAATCTTCTAACCCAGGCGCATAAATCGATAACTCAGTGCGCTTATTGATATAGGCATCTTTTATTTTTTCCGCGGCATAGCCCCGATTAGCCAAATCTTCCTGAGCCCATTGATCAACCCCCTTATTAAATTTTAATAATTTGGCGGTATCTACATCAGACTGCAAATCATGTGGGACTGTCTGTACAGCGGCGAAAGCGGGGATTGAGCGCAGCATAACAACCTCGTTGCATAAAGAAAGTCCCGCAACGATATAGTAAGAAATAGTATTAATCTTTACTAAAACCCCTGCTATTTCTCAAAAATACCGGCTTTAAGTACGCTACGCACAAACCGCTTAGAAGCTCAAAAAACAAAGAGATAAGCAAATAATGCAATAAAAAACAGATGTGCCTTATCAAATAACACTGCCACACTGTGCATGCAATCCCCGCCTTTATCTGCAACGCAAACCTGCTTTTTGCTTAATCGCCCCCCCATTTGACCCACAATATCTGTAATTGATCGCGTCACTGCGACAAAATCTCGTTTAATAGCGCTTACATGCGATTTATAAAAATAATATTTATATCTATATTTGTAAAATAACTGCTTTTTTGCGAAGTAATGGCCTCAAACAACTTAGATAATCAGAGCTAGCCTGAGCTTATCCATGTCCCAGAGGCAATTTATTGGTTCACGTAGATTGAAATCGATAAAGGCGTACTGGACTGCTCTCTCACTCCCTCTAAGTAAGGTCGCATGCTGATATATCGAATTTTCCATGCCCCCTGCACAGCGCTCCAGACAGTAGGTCAATGGGTCAGGCAAACTATTTTTTTGCGTAATGGACATCACGTTAGCCCAACGCAAGGCATTCACCCCAGACGACCCAAGCAAAATAGCATTCACAAATCAAATTTATCGATTCAGTCGCTAAAACAACGTCTCGCTTTACCTAGAGACTATCAATCAAGCAGATCGTTGCACGATCTAATACGTTTAGAACAAAGTCGTGTATACGCATGCCTTATGGTGTTAGAAAAAATACCGGGCTATCATTCTTCACGTGACGCTGCTTTTTTTAAAGAGCAACTCGCTATCTTTGATCGGATGCTTAGACTTGATAATGTCCCTGCCAAAAAAATAAAAAAGGACATCACACAGCTTAATCAGATTCTTATCGGGGTCATTGCCCAACAAATACTGAGGTGTACTGTCAATAACGGACACTCGCATTTCAAAAAACTACTTAAGCTGCATGAAATTTTTTAGTAAATGCAGCGGGAGACAAGTAACCTAATCTTGAATGTCTCCGCTGCCGGTTATA
>JADYYQ010000081.1 GCA_020853585.1 Ottowia sp. | reverse complement strand
TTCCAATACAAGTTTGACCGCCTCGCCGCGATACTCTTTTGTGTAGCTTTCTTGCTTGCTCATCCTTGCTCCAATTTTAGGTAATATACCAAGTTGGAGTGTCCGAATTTGTCAGGCTACCTCAATTTGCAAAATTTCGACGCTTTGCCTTAAATATTTGGATACAATCATGCCGCGTAGTGTAGTAGAATGACGCTTTTCGGTACCTATCAACCAATCTAGGAGTTTTTAAATGAGCAAAAAACTGATCGCTGCATTGATCGCTAGCTTCTTTGTAACTGGTGCATTTGCTCAGGACGCAGCACCTGGCGCGGCCATGAAAGAAGACCCAGCTGCGATGAAGCACGAAGAGAAAAAAATGCATAAAAAGCATAAAAAAGAGCACAAAGAGCACAAAAAAGAGCATGAAATGAAAAAAGATGAGATGAAAGACGGCGCAAAGCAATAATTGCCCATCAGCTCATCTGAGTTATATCCCGGTATAGCTCAGACGTCTTGTTTGTGAATAGCCCCGCTCAGTTGTAAGGCGGGGTTATTCACATCCAACATCACACGCAGACAAGAGTCCACATCGCCGCCAAAGATATCTGCCAAAATCGCGGCAAGTTTGATCCTCAAACCGTTGTATAACGATTCGCGAAGACGAAAAACAAAAGGCAGTAACAAAAATAAACCGAGAAACGGCAAGAATGGTCAGCGTCTATATAAAGATTTAAACGGGACGCGCATTGAGAGACAACGCCGCATTAGCCTGGTGCAGAAAGTTATCGATTGTTCTACTGACAAAAAATAGGGGCGCAAAAAAACCCATTAATCCATGTCACGTACAACAAATTGGATGCCGCCAAATTTTTTAGCCACCCAGTTGTATACCTTGCAAGCAAACCAAAGTAGGCCAAAACCAACTAAGGTATTCAACACCAGTGCACTGAGAATAGCTTGAACTGGCATTTCACCATAGCGTACAAAAGCAGCCAGCAAAGCAAATAAGATAATCGGTGTGGAAAAACACACGTACACTAAAACGAGCGTTTTAGCCGTATCTTTAGGGCCAAGGTAGACGATTTCTTTTTTTAGTTCAGGCATATCACCAGCTTTTCAAAAGTAAATTGCCGCTGCAATAAAACGACAGTGTACTCGCGATACGTAAAGTCGCCACTTGTACTAGGACTAGGTATTTACACATCCCACCGCCCATAGAAGCGAACATGGCATCACAAGGCAGCGCTTGTTTTGAAAGCACCTGCTGTACCACGCATTACAAAAATATTTCAGCCATAAAAAAAGCGCTCGATGATTCTTGAGCGCTTTTTTACGACTTGCATTTTGGCTCCCCGACCTGGGCTCGAACCAGGGACCTACGGATTAACAGTCCGGCGCTCTACCAACTGAGCTATCGGGGAAAAGAGCCGGGATTATAGCAACCATCGTTAAGTAGGTCAAACCACTTTTTACAATAAGAGGTATGTGCATCATCATTTGTATAAATGAACGCACTGGCACAGCGATAAAATAAATCCATATATACAATACATATGCATCACACACCCCTAATCAGTAACTGATCAAGATATGCATAGTGCGATCAGTGCACACCAACGCACCCGCGCATCACCACTGATTTAATAAATACACCGCATCACATGATTTACCAGGGACCGCTTCCAATAAGCCAATAGACAAGTGAACCATTCCACTGAGCAAATAATCTGGCCACAAAAACTAAGAGGCCATGATTGCTGTCAACAACCGCTTAATGGGTGCGGGCAACCCGGTACTAAGTAATTGCGCCTGAGTAAACCACTGTGCTTGATCCGTCGATGCAAGATTTGGCTGACTAAAAACCGTGCTGAGCTCAAACAATACCGGCAGCAAACGTAAGCGGAAATGAGTAAAGGCGTGATACACCTCGGGTAACGCTTGATACTCTTTGATCTCACCAAAACGCATCACATAATTCACACATGTTGCTTGCACTTCGCTTGGCCAAGGCATCGCTGCTAGCGCATCCATTTGAGGAAAAGTCCAAAGCCCACCCCAAATACCCGAAGGAGGTCGTCGCAACAACAGCACACGTTGCTGGTGCCGCACAATGTACACAAAGGCATGGCGCAATGGCACGGCTTTTTTAGGCTTAGGTTCAGGCAATGCGGCGGTACGCTGATCACGATAAGCAACACATCGATCAAGAAATGGGCAAGGATACTGCGTCAAACAAAGTGGTTTACTACGCTTACACACGGTGGCACCAAAATCCATCAGACCTTGTGTATACGCTTCGATATCTGTCACCGGCAACAAAGAATGCGCCAGTTGCCATAATTGTGTTTCAACTGTTTTCAAACCAGGATAACCGTCCACCCCAAAGACACGACTCAAGACACGCTTAACATTGCCATCTAAAATCGGTGCGTGCACACCATAAGCAAATGCAGCAATCGCCGCCGCAGTAGAGCGACCAATCCCAGGCAAACTTTGTAACTGCACCAAGTCAGCAGGAAAATCGCCCGCAAAACGCGCCACTACCTGTTGCGCACAATGATGCAAATTACGCGCACGACTGTAATAGCCTAATCCCGCCCATAAGGCCATGACCTCATCCAACGAAGCCTCTGCCAAATGCCCAATCGTTGGAAAGCGCGCCACAAAACGTTGGTAATACGCAATCACAGATTGCACCTGAGTCTGCTGCAACATAATCTCTGATAGCCAAATACGATACGCATCACGCGTCTGCTGCCACGGCAAGGCATGACGCCCATATTGTTTTTGCCAAACAATCAATGCGTGCGCAAAATCAGACATGTTGGCACCGAGGACAAAAAAAGCTTGAACGCAATCCAATTCGTACTTGCTTAATCACAGCATCACATACACGACAAGGTTGATGCTCTCGCCCATACACCATGCAGTCCAATTGAAAATAACCACTGGCACCGTCACTTGCAACAAAATCGCGCAAACTACTTCCACCTCGATTAATCGCCATTAGTAAAGTTTCGCGGATCGCTTGCGCAAGCCGACGATAACGCTGTAGACCAATACGACCTGCTTGCGCTAAGGGATGAATACGCGCATGAAATAAAGACTCAGACGCATAAATATTGCCTACACCCACGACCACATGACCCGCCAACAATATCTGTTTAATCGCCACAGTACGTCCTCGGCTACCCAGATATAAATGTTGCGCCCCTTGCTCACCGGCAAATTCTGCCGATAAAGGCTCCACCCCTAGCTTGGCAAATAAACGGTGCTGATCAATAGGACCATCCGCAAAGGGATGCCATAGCACCGCACCAAATCGTCGTGGATCACGTAAGCGCACACTAATCACACCTAAGTGCAAATCAACATGATCATGCACCGAGGCAGGCTCATCCGTTTGCACAATACGCAAGGTGCCGCTCATACCCAAATGAAAAATAAGCCACCCTTGTATTGCCGCATCACGCGACAACTCGAGCAACAAATATTTTCCCCGTCGCCGCGTCGCACTTATCTGCATCCCCTGCAAATAAGGCGCAATATCACAAGGCACGGGCCAGCGCAAAATAGCTTGGCGAACCGTAAAACCAGTGACGCATTGCCCTATTACCTCCGGATGTAAACCAAGGCGTGTCACTTCAACTTCAGGGAGTTCGGGCATAAAAATATAGGTTCAGTTACGCTGTGTATCGCGTTATTTATTAATCATCTGGCCACCCCATCTCATATCAACTTTATTAAACAAGGAGGGCAAAAATCCAAAGCAAAATACGTAAAGAGGGGGCAGTTCCTATCTGCTCGTTGCTCGCCAGGCAGCGCGCGCACTTGCTTTCACCTATGGCACATACCGCGCTAACAAAGCGCTTAGTGCATTGCGCAAGGGCGAATCAGTCAACGATGACTGCAAATCTTTTAAACTATCTAATCCGGCCACGCTGAGCATGGCTTGTTTGCGTGGAATCAATCTATTTTTATCGTGATCTACAATAAGGTCCGGTTGCATACGGATACGTAATCCTGACAAATTCCAGCCTTTACTTTGCAAGTAGCGCAACAATGAAGGTAAATTTTGTCTTACACGCGTTGCGACTGAACTGCTCGTCACGATCAAGACGAGCTCTGCATGAGGCGCCTGTCCACGCAAACCACCCGTGCTAATCTGGCCGCGTATGGCAGGTGGCAAATAAGCACGGACGTCCTGTTCGAGTTGCGCCAAACGACGCACCTCATCAAATAACGGACCTTCAAGGAAATTGCCGACCGATTTCGAAAAAATGGTCTGTGTGTGATACTGATTCATGCCGAAATTGTACCGCTCGTTGTTTCTTTATTCACAAATATGGGTCTTAAACCATGCAAATTATTTTTCTCTCTACAACAAAAGTTGCAAGTTTGCAGTTATCTAGATGGCAAATATCTGTGTGCATCATGACCTTATTTTTGCTAGGCGCCGCCTGCGCTTGGTTTATCCAACCCCTATTGCTTACCTCTATTGCTGGGCATACGGTAGAAGCGAAAACACCCGTCCACATACAAGAAATAAGCCCACCCGATATCGCCGCGATCAATCACCGCATTGAGAAAATGCAAGAGCATATCGAGCAACTCAATCATCTAGGCACACGCCTCAGTCATGCAATCGGATCAGTAGCAGAAAACAATGCGCAAGAGATACCGCTACCCCTTCCACAGCACGAACAAAATGCGTCAATACCGACCTTTTCCCCTATTTTGAATAACATAGCGCAACGCATTAATTTTGATGCCACCCGTTTTAATCAGCTCGAAACAAGACTTGCAGCACGACAACTACAATCGCTATCCAATCCCCGGCAAATGGCCACGATGAGCATCATTGCCTCCAATACATCCGCCTTTGGTTGGCGCCATGATCCACTTACAGGCTTACGGACCTTTCATGAAGGTATCGACATTGCTGCACCGGAAGGCCGCCCTATCATGGCGGTCGCGCCAGGCAAGGTGATCTCAGCCAAATTACACGCGGGATACGGCTTAGCAATCGATATTGATCACGGTAATGGCATCATGACGCGCTACGCTCATGTCAGCTATTTTGCAGTACAAGCGGGCGATCACGTAAAAACTGGTCAAATCATTGGTTCAGTAGGAAGAAGCGGGAGAGTAACCGGTGCACACCTACACTTTGAAATTCGCATCGATGGCGTCGCACAAAACCCTGAACATTTCCTCGTTGCGTCTTTAGTCAAGCCCGTTCCACACATCCATAGCCTTTAAGACAAACCATGCAGCATAGGGGCGCAGGCTCATCACCACCTATCTATCAATATTCACGTGCTAGAATTGCCCGCCCAAATTGCTCACGCAGCGCGGCCTTACTTTGTTATGGTGTGCATAACAAACCTATACTGACACCTACCTAATTTCCATGATCATCGGCATTTTTAAAAAAATATTTGGCAGCCGCAATGACCGGCTCATCAAACAATACCGCAAAAGCGTAACGCTCGTTAACGACTTAGAGAGTACGATCGCCCACCTCTCAGACGACCAGTTACGAGATAAAACCCAACAATTTAAGCAACGTATTGCGCAAGGGGAAACGATTGATCAGCTATTAGCTGAAGCTTTTGCTGTCTGCCGAGAAGCGAGCACGCGCGTAATGGCCATGCGCCATTTTGATGTGCAATTGATTGGTGGCTTAGCACTGCACCAAGGGAAAATTGCCGAAATGCGTACCGGCGAAGGTAAAACGCTTACGGCAACACTTGCGGTCTATCTCAACGCGTTATCAGGTAAAGGTGTCCATGTTGTCACGGTGAATGATTATCTAGCCCAACGTGATGCAGAATGGATGGGCAAACTTTACATATTCTTAGGCTTAACCGTCGGCGTTAACTTAAGCAATATGGACCATGATGCCAAACAAAAAGCCTATGCTGCCGACATCACCTATGGCACCAATAACGAATTTGGCTTTGATTATCTGCGTGACAATATGGTGCACGAGTCTAGCCAAAAAGTGCAGCGTGGCTTGCACTACGCTATTGTCGATGAAGTCGATTCTATTTTGATTGATGAAGCGCGTACGCCGTTGATTATTTCAGGCCAAGCTGAAGATCATACGGCCTTATATCTAAAAATTGATGATGTACCTGCCCATCTGACTCGCCAGATTGGAGAAGAAAAAACCGATGGAAGTGGCGTTGAAAAACCGGGCGATTATGTCGTTGACGAGAAATCACACCAAGTATTTTTAACCGAATCAGGTCACGAAAAAGCCGAAACCATTTTGGCAAAAATGGGCCTACTTAAAGAAGGTGAGTCACTCTACGCAGCCAACAATATTGCCCTCATGCATCACGTCAATGCCGCCCTGCGCGCGCATACGCTCTTTCACCGTGATCAACACTATGTAGTACAACAAGGCGAAGTCATCATTGTTGATGAATTTACCGGGCGCCTTATGCCAGGCCGGCGCTGGTCGGATGGCTTACACCAAGCCGTCGAAGCAAAAGAACATGTGGCCATCCAAAATGAAAATCAAACGCTGGCCACGATTACGTTTCAAAACTACTTTCGCATGTACAGCAAGTTAGCCGGTATGACGGGCACGGCCGACACCGAAGCGTATGAATTTCAATCGATATATGCCCTAGAAACCGTCATTATCCCAACGCATCGCAAAAACCAACGTATTGATCGACAAGATCAAATTTACAAAACGGCAAAAGAACGCTACGCCGCCGTTATTAAGGATATTCGTGACTGTCATACGCGCGATCAACCGGTGCTGGTAGGCACCACTTCGATTGAAAATTCCGAGCTACTTTCTAGTTTGCTAGACAAAGAACAACTGCCCCACCAAGTACTCAATGCTAAGCAGCATGCGCGTGAAGCAGAAATTATTGCGCAAGCAGGCCGCCCAGGCATGATCACCATTGCTACCAATATGGCAGGGCGGGGTACCGATATCGTATTAGGTGGCAATGTTGAAAAACAAGCATTGCTTATTGAGGCAGATGTCAACATTAACCCAGACGATCAAGTCACACGTATCCAAACGCTGCATGACGAATGGCAAAGCCTGCATGAGCGCGTTAAAAACGCAGGGGGTCTGCATATCATTGGCACAGAGCGTCATGAGTCACGACGTATCGACAACCAATTACGTGGCCGCTCAGGTCGCCAGGGTGATCCAGGATCATCGCGCTTCTATTTATCGTTAGACGATGACTTACTGCGTATTTTTGCCGGGGACCGCGTGCGCGCCATCATGGATCGACTCAAGATGCCTGAAGGTGAAGCCATCGAAGCAGGCATCGTCACACGTTCGATTGAATCCGCACAACGCAAAGTCGAAGCGCGTAACTTCGATATGCGCAAGCAACTCCTTCAGTACGACGATGTCGCCAACGACCAGCGCAAAGAAATTTATAAACTGCGTAACGAAATTCTTGACGCCAGCGATGTGGGCGATATGATCAACAACTTACGGCACAGCGTACTTATTGAAATATTCCGCACCTATATCCCCGAAGGCGCGATCGAAGAACAGTGGGACTTACCTGCCTTAGAGCGCACCTTAAAAGAAAAATGGCTACTTGATGTCCCATTGGTGACCACACTGGAAAACGCCAATACAACCGAAGACCAGGCGCTCCTCGATCTTCTCTTGCAAACTGCCGAGCAAAGCTACGAAGCAAAAGTAGTACTCGTCGGTCGTCCAGCCTTTGCTGCGTTCGAACGTTCCATCATGCTGCAAAGCATCGATAGCCATTGGCGCGAACATCTTGCCGCACTTGATCATTTGCGCCAAGGTATTCACTTACGCGGCTACGCACAAAAAGATCCCAAGCAAGAATATAAGCGTGAAGCGTTCGCCTTGTTTTCTACATTGATTGATACGGTAAAACACGAGGTCACGCGCATTATGATGACCGTACAAATTCAATCTGCGGCCGATCTTGAACAAGCGACACAAGCCATGGACGACACCTTGGCTTTAGAACATATCGAATATAACCACCCAACCAACGAGAGCAGCAACACCCAAGTCCCTCTCGCTGCGCCTCCCTCACTGCACCCTGCCGGGCCTAAAGTGGGCCGTAATGAACCCTGCCCATGCGGCAGCGGCAAAAAATATAAACATTGCCACGGTAAATTAAATTAACCATGCCCGTTAACTTACCTTTTCCTCAAGCGACGCAATTGCGCCCCGTACCGGGGGTGCAACTCGGCACCACCGCAGCGGGCATTCATAAATCTGGCCGCAACGATGTACTCGTCATGACCTTTGATCAAGGTTCGCATGTTGCGGGTGTATTTACACAAAACCGTTTTTGTGCAGCACCTGTCACCGTATGTCGCGCGCATCTTGCGAGCGACCAACCGATTCGCGCACTAGTCGTCAACACCGGTAATGCTAATGCAGGTACCGGCGCCACAGGTCTTACTCATGCCCAACAAACCTGTGAAGCATTAGGACACTTACTCAATGTGCCAGCACACAATATATTGCCGTTTTCAACCGGCGTTATTCTTGAGCCCTTGCCTGTTACACGTTTAATTGATGCCTTACCGCAAGCGCTAGCAAATCGCGCACATGATCATTGGCTGCCGGCTGCCCAAGCCATCATGACGACTGACACACAGCCCAAAGCCGCATCACGTACCATCCATATTGATGGACAGCCCATTACGCTCACCGGCATATGCAAAGGCGCAGGGATGATCCGTCCCAATATGGCAACGATGTTGGGCTTTATTGCAACCGATGCGCCTATCGCACAAGCTTTATTGCAAGAACTGGTTAAGCAAGTAGCAGACCAATCCTTTAATTGCATTTCCATTGATGGCGATACCTCCACCAACGACGCATTTGTATTGATTGCCACCGGTGTGGCCTCGATATCGGAAATCACCACCGCCACAGGTGAAGCCTATATCTGCTTTTATAACGCCTTAGTCAGCTTAGCCCAAGAACTCGCACAAATGATCGTGCGCGACGGAGAAGGCGCTACCAAATTTATTCGTATTCTTGTAGAAGCAGGCAAAGATATCTCGGAATGTCGCCAAGTCGCTTATACCATCGCCCATTCACCGCTAGTCAAAACTGCTTTTTTTGCCAGCGACCCTAATCTAGGACGTATTCTTGCAGCCATAGGCTATGCGGGTATCCACGATTTAGCAATCGACCAAGTTAATCTTTGGCTTGACGATGTATGGGTGGCACAACAGGGTGGACGTCACCCTCACTACCAAGAAAGTGATGGGCAACGCGTGATGCAACAAAGTGAAATCACCGTACGTGTGAGTTTAGGTCGCGGCACTGCCAGCGCAAGCGTATGGACCTGTGATTTCTCACATGACTATGTCTCAATTAACGCAAGTTACCGCTCATAAGCACAGCAGCGCATAGATATGCTATGCCCCTCTATACCCCTCATCGGTCTGATCAATCATGTGTAGACGACCTCCTCAAGCTACCCACACACAGCCTCATCGGCTCCGCCTGCTTTGCGTAAACACGCATCTTGTCTGTGTTACTTTAAAAATAAAAAAGACCGCTGCACATTTTTGCAAATACACTTTGATCAAGGCGAACAAAACACAAAAAGCGAAATCCACGCAAGCATACATAAGCATTGCAAGTACCGCCCAACACAGAGAGGGTAGCGTGCGACCGATTGTGCAGAGATCGCTAAGATGAAAAGAATAAGCGTACGCAACCTCTATATACGCAAAATACGAGACGCAAAGCATCGCGATAAATCTCAACGCACGCACACCCTTACCCCCGATTTATCGCCACGTATTCACCAATTACTCACGCAACTCGCCCCTGCTTTACCTCCGCTCCCCTTAAATAAGGCGGACTGGCAAGCTTTTGCATTCCGCTGGCGTCAGCGCGAAAGCCTATTAGGTCGTTTTGGTTTTTTGCAGCCGATCAAACATCTTCCCACAATACAGCTAGAAGATTTGCACTGCATCGACACCCAAAAAGCAAAAATTTTAGCGAACACACAACAATTTGTGTCGGGTCTGCCCGCAAATAATGTGTTACTTACAGGCGCTCGCGGCACAGGCAAAAGCTCTTTGATTAAAGCCTGTCTTCAACAGTTCGCACATCTTGGTTTGCGTTTAGTAGAAATCGACAAGGCACATCTCAACGATTTGGGTGACATCGTTGAATTACTCGCACCTCGACCTGAAAGATTTATTTTATTTTGCGACGACCTGTCTTTTACGGCCGATGAACCGGGCTACAACGCACTGAAATCTTCACTGGATGGCTCGGTCGCCACACTGACCAACAATATTTTGGTGTATGCCACCTCTAATCGACGTCATTTGGCTGCCGAATATATGCAAGACAATCTGGCACATCAAATTGGGCAAGGCGAGATTCATCCAGGTGAAGCTGTAGAAGAAAAAATATCGCTGTCCGAACGCTTTGGCTTATGGCTCTCTTTTTACCCTCCAAAGCAAGACGCTTATCTACAGATGGTGACCCACTGGCTTGCGCATTTTCATGGCGATACAACACCGGCTGCGCTCGATATAGCGCATGCACAAGCCCTTATCTGGGCGCTAGAACGCGGATCTCGATCAGGACGCGTCGCTTGGCAATTCGCACGCGACTATGTCGGGCGTCTCTCGTTACCCTAGATACCATGATTTATTCTGCCTACTTTAATCACCGCTTGTCACATCACCGCTTATCACGCGCGACTTAAGCTGACTTCCCGCCATTATTTTTCCTATCTCCACATGACCATAACCCGCCCCATCACTGAAGTCGCCGTTGGTATTCTTGTGCGAGAGGATCAACAATTTTTACTAGGCCAGCGCCCTCTAGGAAAATCTTATGCGGGGTATTGGGAATTCCCGGGTGGAAAACTAGAAGCAGGAGAGAGCCCCGAAGAAGCACTCACGCGAGAATTACACGAAGAGCTGGGCATCATCACACATCAATGCATTCCTTGGAAAAATATCGAGCACGACTACCCTCACGCCTATGTGAGACTTTATTTTTACAAAGTTACCAAGTGGGCAGGTACACCCTTTGGACGTGAAGGACAATCGCTTGTCTGGCAACAGTTGCCCCTCACCCTCACCCCCCTGCTCCCGGCCACCCTTCCCGTACTCGAATGGTTAGACGCCGAAGCAAACCACACCCTATCCTTAGCAAAAGACAAAGGCCGACTCTAACGATGTGCGATATTGATGCGCCTAATTAAAATAGCAGCACATCAATGATCACAAGACCTAAAAAATCAGCAAAGAAAAACTAACGGCTATTTAGATAACTAAATTGCGAACACGCGCGTTCATTAAATCGCGTATTTTTTTAAACTCCACGCAACACGTTATTCGAAGCACAAAAGGCGAGCAAAGAGCGTGAGTAACATGCATTCGCGTAACGCAAACGCACAGAATTATCTACGCTTTTTTTAAGGAAAACTTTTTAGTAATTGACGCGCCGCTTCTTCTATCGCACTTTTAAAAGTCACCGTCTCTTCTGCAACGGTATCGCGCGCCGACGTTAACTCTTCTGCGCCCTCCCAAACCACCGAACCATCTACACTATCCCAAACCTGCAAAAAAAGTCTTAAGTCAGTGCTTTTTGTCTCTACAAAACGTATGCCAATCATACCCAATCTATTTTTGGAATCTTGTCGAAAACCGCTCAATTTAAGTTGGGCAACATAGCGGGCACCGGATACACGCGCCACCTCTTGCAATACCTTGTGCTCAAAAATACCTGTAACACGATAATCCTCTAGCATGCGCTTGTAATCAACCGCCAATCCAGCATGATTAATCGCACTCAAAGTCGTTGCTAAAGGAACCACACGTAAATTTGGACGAAGGGTCTTCATCACCTCCGTAAACGACATGGCTAGGGCCTGTCGATCCTCCTCTTGACCCGTCACCGAAGAAGACGTAATAAACGCTAATCCCCCTTGGGCAATATCTTCCGACTTAAGATTAAACACCGACGCCTGCGTTGTCGCCTTGAGTTGCGGTCCCACACAAGCACTCACAAACACACCGGTCACGATCACACATACAACAGCAAGATATTTCAGCATATGGCAACTCACCATCACACTCTCTCCAATACGTCGCTTAACGATGATAAAAACTGCGTTTAATCATAACACTGCCCATACTGTTTGATATGCCGCGCACATACCGTCCCATTAATCCAATGTATGCAACCTTTGCATCGCACTTGTCGCATCTCCTTTTATAAAACTCCCCAGCGTATGCTGCGCACGTAACATCGCATCATCAATTTTTTCCTGCTCGCCGCGCGTAGGGGCGGCCAACACATAAGCCGCCACATCCTGCGTATTTTTTGCTTCCACACGATCGCGTGGATGACCAATGCCTAAACGTAGCCGCCAAAAATCAGGGCCCCCTAAATGCAAGGCAATATCCTTTAAGCCATTATGTCCCCCATGCCCACCGCCTTTTTTAAACCGTGCCACACCACTCGATAAATCTAACTCATCGTGAACGACTAATATTTCTTCTACCGCAATTCGATAAAAACTGGTGAGGGCTGCAACGCTTTGTCCAGAGCGATTCATAAATGTTTGGGGCTTGACTAGCCACACTGCTTGTCCATCTATCTTTGCTTGTCCCACCAAACCATGAAAACGTCGTTCCATATTTAATGTGACCGCCGACTGATGTGCCAGTGCATCAACTAACCAAAAACCCGCGTTATGCCGGGTCATCTCATATTCAGCACCCGGATTCCCCAAGCCCACAATGACTTTAATCATGTTAAATCCCACTTCACTCTTTATATAATTCACGCAAACACCCGCTTACCTTACCGCATTATCTCGGGAACTTATTGAGTGCACCACCCCCTAATAAAACGCGCACCCTCCTATTAAACAGGGTGGCACTTTATCCGAGGTCTATGATGACAAATAAAGAGATTGTTATAACCGCACTCACCGAGTTATTTATTCAACGCGATGTACATGCCATAGAACGTTATTGGGGTACGCCCTATTTACAATATAACCCCGGCATTCCTGATGGGCATGACATATTACGTAATATCGTCGAAAATCTGGGCGCTGATTTTTGTTATGAACCTGGACTTGTTATCGCTGAAAACGATATCGTTATGGTTCACGGTCGCTATACAGGGTGGGGGCCAAACCCTTTATTAGCGGTCGATATTTTTCGTGTAAAAGAAGGCAAGCTTGTCGAGCATTGGGATGTCATGCAAGAAGAAGTGCCCGTCGCGTCAACAATAAGCGGCCGCTCTATGTTTACCGGACCATAAATTCGCTGGGTAGTGCAACAACACCAAATTGCACATAGCCCACCTAACAATACAACACATTACTCACCTATGTATCGATACATAGGTATTTTTCATCCACCCCGATTGAAACAAAAAATAAATAATAAATATTTTTTTATGCCATATAATTTTCCACTGTTTTTTACCCAGCTGCGCAAGCGTTAAAACCCATATCAATTGAGCCACTTTTTTTACCCAAAATATGCGCTTGTTCCTTCCCCGTATTGATCTAGCAGAACTTAAATGAAGTTATCGTTTATCAAACAATGCACTGATCATGTCATCACAGGTATAACGTTTTTGCTCTTATCCTGCGTGATTGCTCATGCACAAGCACCTCAGCTATTACTCACGCATCTCACCGGACCGATCTACATCGTAGAAGACACGTATTACATACAAGAGAATTCGGTGGTTTATATTGGCGAGCATACTGTCACACTCATTGGTGCAACATGGACACCACAGACCGCCCAGATACTCGCGCAGGAAATAAAAAAAATCACGAACAAACCGATCGGCGAAGTCATCAACACGAACTACCACACAGATCGTGCAGGGGGTAATGCATATTGGCAAGATATCGGTGCCAATATTATTGCAACACAAATGACTTATGATCTTCTCAAAAAAGAGTGGCATAACAATGTCGATTTTACGCGCAGCGGCATGCCAAGTTATCCGCAACTCCCACTCGTCTTGCCAAACATCGTATACCCCGGTGATTTTGCCCTGCAAAATGGCCACATCAAAGCGTTTTATCTCGGTCCAGCTCATACAGAAGATGGTATTTTTGTCTATTTTCCAAATGAAAAAGTGCTGTATGGCAACTGTATTTTAAAAGAAAAAATAGGTAATCTCGCTTCTGCCAATCTCTCTGAATATTTCAAAACATTGCACAAACTAACGCAACTCAAGCTTGACATCAAAACCATTATCGCTGGCCATCAAACGCCTATACATGGCCCTGAGCTGATCGCACATTATCTACATCTACTAAAGCAACATGCGCCCAACATGCATTAACACGCTGTTATCTCCGATTACATAAACAGCATGCGCAACATATGCGGCCAACAAGGGACACATCTGATCAATCAACCACCCAAAAGAACGGGGTTTTCTACACGTTAAGCGTACAACTCAAATTCCCACCCGAGTGATCAAGCCTGCATAAGAGGGGTGTTGAGTCATTTCCGTCAATACACTATTTAATCCATAGCGCATAGCCAACGCGAGCTGCCGACTGCACGACTCAACGGTCTGCACATCCTGTGCTGAAAAATATTTCCGACACGCAGCAAGATCCAAAGCAAGCCCCGACATCGAAGTCACAATCACACTCATACTTTTTAATTCACCATTAGAAGAAGCAAATGCAGCCAAGGTTGGAAATACATCCGTTAATGTCACGCTCTTCCAGTTCTGGGCCACTTCATTCTCAAAAGATTTCATTTTAAGATGATTGCCGGTTAGATTAGGGTCGTAGGCATACAAAGTGGCCGATTCTCCTGCCGGCTCATTTTTTAAACGAATACGAAGACCAACGGCATGATTAATTTCTGACTCTGTATTGATATAAATCTTCTCTTCGGTCTGATTATTTTTGCGCATTAACAAAATAGTATCGGTTAAATATTCGCCAAAAGCATGATTTGTAACTTGCTGTTTGGTATTTTCAGCTTGTTTTGAAATAACATCCTGCATCGTGATGTAGTGCTTTAACCCTTCACCCTTAGCAAAATGTTGAACAATTTGATCAGCGTTGACAACATTATCAATGAAATCGCGTGGATGTACCGCATCGAGGTAAGCAAGCGCAAGATGCCGACACACCAAGACATCGATATAGTTTTCTGGCGCAGCCTCATCATCAGCGCGTTGTATAGGACTATGTTGCCCGTTCTCGTTATAAGCAGAACGTATTGCATTGGCATTCACACCCTGCTTTACCAAAGTTCCGTAATGAGGAAAAACCTTTTCACCAAATTGACTAAAAGAACGAGATACAGGGGGAGTGTCACCGTGTTCTAAAACCCATTGCGCTCGAATACCCGCATTGGCCGCATCCAAATCCTCTTGTGGCGTTGACTCAACCGAGTCTGATCCCGCATCCGAGCAACAATCATCTTCAGACTCAAGCTCATCACTCTGCACATCATAATTAGCCCGATTTTCTAAGTTACTTGGCAATGCTGACAAAGTTGAAGTCAAACTGGCCACACTATTGGTTACCGCCGATATCGATGTCCCTAAACCTGACGCAGGATGATGGCTTGTTTTATCTGTGTGATCAGAAATAGCAGGCGCCCCGCTATGAGAAATGTGCGATGAGAGCATAGTCGTTCTTACACTAAAAAGTTGTATCTCCCCATGCACTGTTTTTTACGTAACAATTCAAAAAATTACGCGCGGGGTATACCTTGCGTCCTATTCAAGGATGACAATGGCGACTATCGCGCTGTCCATTTTATTTCCCAACAAGACACGTCATTTCCATTGTCTCTATTTTTCTGGGTATCAGTCTTGTCAAAACTATTTTAACTTCTCAAAAATACTTGCTTTAGGGTAAATCCTAAGTCCTACATCAAATTTTGGATGAACAATGTTGCCTGAAAATGTTATTTAACACCCCACACCCAGATCAGGTATACGATCAATCCAACGCATAGGACACACCATATGAAAGGACGTGATAGTTCGCTAAACTGCAAGGCTATTTAATTCTTAATCTTCTGAAAACAGCGATGCATATCCATATTTTAGGAATCTGTGGCACTTTTATGGGAGGCTTGGCGGCCATCGCTCAGCAAGCAGGGCACCGTGTCACAGGCTGCGATGCCCATGTTTACCCACCGATGAGTACCCAACTAAGTGCGCAAGGCATCACACTGATTGAAGGTTATGCTCCCGAGCAAATCACGTTAAAGCCCGATCTATTCGTCATTGGCAATGTGGTGTCACGGGGTAATCCACTGATGGAAGCCATCCTAAACCGCGGGCTACCTTATATTTCAGGTGCGCAATGGCTAGGCGAACAAATTCTCGCTCATAAATGGGTGATCGGCGTAGCAGGCACCCATGGGAAAACCACCACCACAGCCCTGCTTACTTGGATCTTAGAAGAAGCGGGTTTACAACCTGGCTTTCTTATTGGCGGCGTACCGAATAATTTCCCGAGCTCTGCTCGTATTGGTGCAAGTAATTTCTTTGTAATCGAAGCCGATGAATACGACACTGCATTTTTTGATAAACGCAGTAAATTTGTACACTACCGACCGCGTACACTGATCTTAAATAATCTCGAGTACGATCACGCGGATATTTTTCCTGATTTAACCGCAATCGAAACGCAGTTTCATCATCTCGTACGCACCGTTCCCAGCCAAGGACGTATTCTTGTGAACGGTACAGAAACAAGTCTCACACGCGTACTCGCACGCGGCTGCTGGAGCGAAGTCGAAACCTTTGGTCAAGGCACATGGACAATGGAAAATGTGGGCGAAAACGACCACTTCGACATACGCTATCAAGGACAAAATCAAGGTCGCGTACACAACACTCTACAAGGCGACCATAACCGCATGAACACATTAGCCGCCATAGCAGCAGCTCACCACGTCGGGGTACCGATACCCACCGCAATTGCCGCACTCGCACGATTTAGCGGCGTTAAACGTCGTATGGAGTTGCGCGGTGAAGTACGCGGTATTCGTCTCTATGATGATTTTGCACACCACCCCAGTGCCATCGCGCAAACGCTTGCCGGATTACGTATAAAAATTGGCCAAGCACGTATTTTGGCGGTATTAGAGCCGCGCTCAAATACAATGAAACTCGGATTGATGAAGTCGCAACTACCCAATAGTCTGGCTCAAGCCGATCAAATTTTTGGCTATGGTGCCACGCAAGGCAAAGATGCGCTCGGATGGGACCTCAACCAAGTACTTGCCCCAATCGGCCCCCATGCCCAAACCTTCGAAGATATCGCAAGCCTAACCCATGCGGTCGTCAAAGCAGCACAGCCTGGAGACCATATTGTGGTCATGAGTAACGGCAGTTTTGGCAACGTACACCAGAAAATTCTCGACGAACTCAATCTTGTGCCATAAAAGTGTATAATCGCCGGTTATTTTGTTGCTCAGGCCGAGCTTTTTGGCCAAACAACGAAATAAACTCGCAGCAGTCCCAGTTTCATTTCGGTCACCCTCATCGAGGGGTAACTTACCCCCATCGAAGAGACATCCATTAAATGAAGTTGCAATAACACTCAATTTTTGTGTGAGGTTTAACAATGTACGCGGTCATAAAAACTGGTGGCAAACAATATAAAGTTGCCGCTGGCGATAAATTAAAAGTAGAACAGATACCGGCAGACATTGGCGCAGTTGTTACGCTTGATCAAGTGCTCGCAGTGGGCATAGGTGAATCGATGCAATTCGGTACACCCCTGATCAACGGGGCAAGCGTCAGGGCTACCGTGATCTCTCAAGGTCGTCACGATAAAGTGAAAATTTTCAAAATGCGCCGCCGTAAGCATTACCAGAAGCACCAAGGCCATCGCCAGAATTTCACCGAATTACTGATTGACGCAATTCAGTCCTGATGACAGACCATCTTTGCGATTAAGGAGCTAGATAATGGCACAGAAAAAAGGCGGCGGCTCAACCCGTAACGGCCGCGATTCCGAATCAAAACGCTTAGGCGTCAAAGTATTTGGCGACCAAGTTATTCGTGCGGGCAGTATCATTGTCCGACAACGTGGCACCCGTTTTCACCCAGGTGAAAACGTTGGCCTGGGCAAAGACCACACCCTCTACGCACTTGTTGATGGGCACGTTCAGTTTGGCGTACGTGGCGCAGCAAAAAAATCTTACGTTACCGTTAAACCCGCTAACTAAGTATCGTTTGTGCTGACGATAGCCTCGCGATTATCGCGAGGCTTTTTTCTGTGTATCAGCACTAAGCCAGTCGGTGGTACGCTAAGACACCATCAAATGACGGAGTCTATTTTCGGTAAAAGCGTTTTACTGCATGTTTGTGGCCATGATCCGAGATATAAGCGACCCGCTTCTTGTAGATCAACCGTGCCCTATGCAAAGTACATTATTTCAATTGGCCATACATAAAGTGGGCAAATAAAAACCAGCGCTTACTACGCACGCTCAACCCCGTGAGAAAAAACGCAACATCATCACTGCGATTACCCATTGATATAGATCATAAAAACATACAAAGCGCGCATAAACTTAATATGCCTACTTTATCTATCGATACCATATACAACCTAGACCCCGTAGGTAAGACAATATTATTGCCTACCTCTGCACCACTCGCATAACGGCCTCTTTTATTAGGACACCATGAAATTTATTGACGAAGCTCGCATTGAAGTCATCGCAGGCGATGGCGGCAACGGTAGCGCCTCTATGCGCCGCGAAAAATTCGTGCCATTCGGTGGGCCTGATGGCGGCGATGGGGGTCGAGGCGGCAGCATTTATGCACTGGCAGACCGCAATATCAATACCTTAATTGATTACCGTTTTGCCAGAAAACATATCGCTCCACGTGGCGAAAACGGTCGCGGAGCGGATTGCTATGGCGCTGCCGGCAAAGATATCGTGTTACGAATGCCCGTGGGTACAACCATCAACGATATGGAGACCGGTGAGCTGATTGCCGACCTCACTGAACATGACCAAAAACTCTGTCTTGCTGAAGGCGGCAATGGGGGCTGGGGCAATATCCATTTTAAATCGAGTACTAACCGCGCGCCCCGACAAAAAACGGAAGGTCGCCCCGGTATACGGCGTATGTTGCAGCTAGAACTCAAAGTACTCGCTGATATCGGCTTACTCGGTATGCCTAACGCGGGAAAATCAACTTTTATCACCGCCGTATCCAACGCGAAACCTAAAATTGCCGACTACCCATTTACCACGCTTCATCCTAACTTAGGTGTCGTGCGCATTGGTCCCGCCAAAAGTTTTGTGATTGCTGATATCCCAGGATTAATCGAAGGTGCAGCGGAAGGTGCAGGACTTGGGCACCAATTTTTACGTCACTTACAACGCACAGGCCTGCTCTTACATATTGTTGATATTGCACCTTTTGATGAGACAGTAAATCCAGTCAAAGAAGCTCAAGCCATTATCAAAGAACTAGAAAAATATGATGCACAGTTGCATGAGAAACCACGGTGGCTTGTACTTAACAAAATCGACATGATCGCAGAAGAAGAACGTACACAACGTACAGCGGAGTTTGTTAAGCAACTGAAATGGAAAGGCCCAGTCCATACTATTTCAGCGTTAAGTGGTCAAGGCTGTCAATCTCTCTGTTTAGCTATTCAGGTTTATTTAGAATCACAGCAGAAGATCGTGGAAGATGCCATTGAGCATGCCCATGACCCGCGCTTTTTCCAAGACACTAACGATATGTAATTATGGTATCCGCACTTACAACAGCGCAACGTTTAATTATCAAAGTAGGGTCGAGTTTAGTTACGAATGATGGCAAAGGACTCGACCACAAAGCCATCGCCCATTGGGCTAAACAAATTGCCGCGCTACATCAAAGCGGCAAACAAATTGTTATCGTCAGCTCAGGGGCCATTGCCGAAGGTATACAACGCCTTGGCTGGCCCAAACGCCCCAGTCAAATTCACGCATTACAAGCCGCCGCCGCCGTAGGGCAAATGGGTCTGGCACAAGTATACGAAAGCAGTTTCGCGGCGCACAGTATATGTACTGCACAAATTTTGCTCACCCACGCCGATTTAGCCGATCGCGAACGTTATCTTAATGCGCGCTCCACACTCCTCACGCTGTTAGATGCGCACGTTGTCCCTATCATTAACGAAAACGATACCGTTGTAACAGATCAAATTAAATTTGGCGACAACGATACATTAGGCGCACTCGTCACCAATTTGATTGAGGGTGATGTATTGATTATTCTCACGGATCAAACCGGTTTGTTTACCGCAGACCCACGCCATAATAAAGAAGCAACACTAGTACGTGATGCGATCGCCACCGACCCTCAGCTACAAGAAATGGCTGTGGGCACCGGTAGTAGCATTGGGCGAGGCGGTATGTTAACCAACATTCTTGCCGCTAAACGTGCTGCTAAATCAGGCGCACACACCATCATCGCCTCAGGACACGAAGATAATGTTCTCACCCGCTTAGCCTCTGGAGAAAAGATTGGCACACAACTCCTTGCGCAAACCGCAGTGCTGTCAGCACGCAAACAATGGATGATCGATCATTTGCAAATGCGCGGCTGTATTGTGATCGACGCAGGCGCGGCCAACAAATTAACTCAGGAAGGTAAATCACTTTTGCCCATCGGCGTTGTGGAAGTACGTGGCGAATTTACCCGGGGCGAAGTACTCTCTTGCATCACAACAAACGGCCAAGAAGTCGCGCGCGGCATTAGCAACTACGCCAGTATCGAAGCACGTCGTATTGCTGGTCACAACTCTAATCAGATTAACCAAATCTTAGGCTACTGCAATGAACCTGAGCTGATTCATCGTGATAACTTAGTATTGGTATAGAAAAACAAACCGTGTTTAGGTTACTTATTTAAAATATTTTCCACACGGCGATCGACAAAGTGATTTGCTCACTATCCCTCAATGTCACCGCATCCAATGACATTGAGAGTCTTACATTGAAGGCCTTGCAACCTAATTTAAAACCATTCGGGTAGGTAAGTAGTTAATCAACACGACAACGACATTCACCACCAGCAACACCCTAAAATCGCTCGTTCACACGCTCTTCTAACGCGTTTCTACCACTGTCCCTCCAATCCCCAAAAAACATCCCGCCCTTTTGTATTGCCCGTCAAAAGGTGAGTAAAAGATGAAGCGTGTAAATGCGCGCCTACCCGCGTTGTCCAAGATGCCGATTGCCAATTCAGTCCGATCCCCACACGCATCGAAGTGGGACTATCTGCTGCCGCTTTTTGCGTGATCGTTTTGCCAACTAAGCTAGGCAAATGTCCATCGCTATTTACCGTGCCGTGAAAAGCCTGTTGCACACGGCTTTGTTCGGCAGGGGTGAAAGCAGGGGTTTTGTAAGGTGTGAAATTTTGAGTCAATGAGCATGGTTCAGTTATGTAATAATTATTCTATTTACAACTTAACAGAACAGTCATGCCATTTAAAG
>JADYYQ010000080.1 GCA_020853585.1 Ottowia sp. | reverse complement strand
CAACAGAAAAACATGCTATTTCCCCCCAAAAACAGGCCATAAAAAAGAACAGGAAATGACCGTGAGTAATATACTGCCTGCCAAAAATCCCAATCTATGTCTCGCTTTTATTTCTGCCCTTGCCTGCCATAGCGCAGATAATGCCGCTGAAGTTCCGCCAATTGCGGCAATCCATCCTGCTGGTGTTTGGGCTAATGTCCCAAAAATTACTCTAAGCGGGCTTTGTCCGATTGTGTTCTCTGCCCAATAGGGTATGTGGCCGCTACCAAGTACAAATCCAAGCGATGTACATAATGAGCCGAAGAGAACAAAGCCAATTAATACCCATCCCCATGATTGCAGTCGTGATGCTTCAGCGAGTTTCACGGCAATAGTCTCACTTGTTCGGCTGACTGCATGAGCCAGTGTCCCAAGCGCTTTTTTTGTTTCTGTATCAGCAATGGTAGCCATTAAAGTACGTTGGCTTTCAGTAATTTGTTCCACTTGGCTGGCAATGATTGCAGGATATTTACGATACAGGGTGTCATAGGATTCCAACGCCATAAGAATTTGCCATAACGCATCGTTGTCACCTATACCCAGGGTATTCTTAACCCTATACAGATTTTGAACCTCTTTTTCTGACGGCTGCCGCCCTAGCAGTTTTGCAAATGTATTTTCAATGTCAAGCATTAATCGCAGCTCCGAGTACCTTTCGTACTTCGTTACGCCAGCGGGTTAACTCAGCGCGATTACCAATAGGCAACTCTTTCATTGCTGCGTCTATTGATAAACGTTTGCTATACAGATCATCGCTAACACGGTCTGCCAAATCAGGGAAGGTGAGTGATTTACCGCCTGCATCTTCGACAGTTTTTTTTGTCTTTGACCCGTTATATAGCTCGAATTTTTGCTCATCACCAAAATAGCCATTTCTTATGACATGAATTATTGATTCTGGTAAAGCCTCCATGTATTCCTTGAGCAATTCAAGGCTATCTCTCTGGCGATTGATTATCCATAACGTCACGAGTTTTCGCTTCATCTCTGCCACAGTTTTGTTGAGCGTTTCGCCATAAGCGGTTACACCTTTGTTGTTGCGTGCCGCTGTGTTGACCACGACTACATAATCAGGATGTTTGTCGCAAATATTTACTAAATCTATCCAGCCATTTGCGTCATCGAGATTAATTAACTCTGTCTTGACTTCATCTTTGTACATTTTCCAAACATCGGGGTTCGATGTATCTGACTCTATCAATAGAATGTCCTCCGAATTTTCTTTTAATGTATCAATAAGCCCTATTGATGTGACAGATTTACCTACACCACCTTTACTGCCCCCTACTATGTAAATTGGTTTTGCCATTTTCTTATCCTTTAAATTTCCTCAGAGTCTTTTCTCGGGACAAATGGACTGCTTTTGTCTACATTTGTTTTTAAATTTTCACCATCTTTTACTATAGATGTTTTTATTTTTTCTTCCCTTGTTTTTTTATGGGATGTTGTTTTTGTCTTGTCTTTTTTTCTGTGTAAACTATCAGACCTTGTCAAATATGTTTTCAAAGTTTGTACGGAAATTTCCATGCCATTTCTTGTCATAAATTCTGCAATCATTGTGAGAGAGTACCCGCGCTTTTGTAGTTGAGATACTTCTTTCGCTAACAATTTAACTGCTTCCTGCTTTGTAACTTCGCGTTCAGAGATATCTAATTCAGGCAGTTCGGATATCTTTTTGCGAAGCTCCTCTATTTGAGCAACTTTATACCCCATAACATTCCCTAAATAGTTTGTCCTTATAGCATTTTATCTTTGTAAATTGCTAAGTCAATGAATAACAGCTATAGTTCAACTAATAGACAACCTCGAATAAGGACAGGGTAGTGTTTGTACTCCCGCCAAAATTGGCGCTCATACAATCGGTAGCCACCAGTCGTTGCACTCCCTATGGCTTACCTACATCCCTGATCAGGGCGTTGCCCCGATACCCCAGTTAGAAAAGCAGATATGAGTAATAGTGAACAGCGTAGACGAACTGGGCGGTTGCCACCGATACGCTGTTACGAACAAGAAGAGTTGCTTGTTAGAGAAAAGGCAATGGATTGTGGGTTGAGTATAGGTCAATTTCTATTGACAGCGGCACTAGGCCGTCGTACTCGTAGTAAGGTAGATGCACATATTTTGAATGAACTGCGGCGACTCGGTGGTTTACAAAAACATTTATTCAATGAAGGTAAAGGCATTCTCTCTAAAGAATATGCGTCAATTTTAGTCGAAATTCGTGCAGCTATTGCAAGAATTGGTGAATAGATATGTTGTCAAAAGTCCCTAAACGTCGGCGCGATGGCAAATCTGATTTCAAAGACCTTTTGGAGTACATGATTAACCGCGAAGAAAAAAAGGAGGTGATGAGCGATGAGCTCGATTCAAGCGACAGAAGAAAATACCTCAAAATTCTTGAGCGTACTCGAAGCAATCTCCGAGGAGCAGAAGAATATTTGCATGCTACTAGACGAGCTTATTTTATTGATGCAGATGCCATCAGAGTCCGTTTTGAGAGTGCTAGAAGGATTGCTAATTCCAATGGGTCAAAATATGGAAAAGTTGACGAAAGAGTTGACTATAAAGTTGACGGACGAGTAAATGAACATAAAGAGCCGAATCAACATCGACGAAGTCTTGCCCGTACTCGACACAATCTTGTTTCAGCAGAAGGCTATCTCCGACAGACTTCAAAAATTGATAGTGACTTTCAAGCGCGAGCCAGAACCCATAGAGCCTACCTTACGTTTAATGCTCAAGCCGCTCAACGAGGGTATGAGCGAAATGAAAGAGACGCTCTTGCCGATCTCGAAACCGGCCGACTTTTAGGAGAACGGGAGCGGATTATCACGCCGACAGGTGTTGCTTGCGAACACAATTGTTTGTCACTTGCTACAGCTAGTGCTGAGATGAAGGCGGTTGCTGCACAAAATGTACGTGTTAAAGACCCGGTGTATCACGTTGTTTTATCCTGGCCAACTAATGAGTCACCAACAGATGACAAAGCGTTCGAGTGTGGAGTACACGCGTTGGCAGCTGTCGGTATGGCGGATCATCAGTATGTGTTTGCCGTACATCGGGATACTGATAATGTACATTTACACATCGCGGTTAATCGTGTCCATCCCGATACTTTTAATGTTGTGTACCCAGAACGTGATTACTTTAAGCTTGATCGCGCGATGCGTGAACTTGAAGTGCGATATGGTTGGCAGCACGATAATGGCCCCTATGCCGTATTTGAAAGGGATGGTGTACAAGTTATTGACTGGAGCAGTCATGATCCCAATACAAAAGGTAAACGGCCAACACGCGCTTCCGACATGGAGAGACATGATAACAAGGAGAGCTTGTTTAGTTACGCTCGTGGGGGACCACGCAAGGCATTATTATCCGCGCTCAAGAATGAGCAATTAACGTGGAGGCAATTACACAACTTGTTGTCTAAATATGGTTTGGCGTTGCGAGAGAAGGGCCAAGGTTTTGCTATTTTCGATTTAGCCTCTGAGGAAACGACACCGATTAAAGCTAGCGATATGCACGAGGCTTTGTCTAAAGGGCGTTTGACTAAACGGCTTGGTGCATTTGAACGGCCTGTCGCCGCAGAAACAAAAACATTCACAACAAGCTACGATAAATATAATGAGCCGAAGCGTGATTTACAGCAACGTGAAGAGCGTCGTCAAGAGCGGGCGCAAGCGCGACGCGAATTACGTGAGCGCTATAACCGTTACAAAAAACTATTTTTTTATCGTCGATTGAGTCCCGATGATGTCCGTCTTCGTTACGCATCATTGACTGATGATACGCGCCGTCGTCGTATAGAGGTGCGTAATACGATTACTAATCTGGCTGCCAGGAAAGCACTTTACAGTGTGATTGCTTTTGAAACTTTGCGCGCGCGCGACCGATTGCGACGAGAAATATTACGAGAGCGGCAAGCGCTTAAATTAGACCCGACTAATCATCGTCAAACTTACAAAGAGTGGGTTGAGTGTCAAGCTGCCGATGGCGATGTTGCGGCGATTAATCAACTGCGTGCTTGGGCCTACAGTGAAAAACGTCAATCTAAAAATGTCTCCCAATCTTTTGGGAACGGAATTTGTCATACTCGAAGCAACGATGTTGTTGGGAACGATTTGCGGGAAGGTATTTATTATCGTGTTCGTCGTGATGGTGCGATTGCGTATAAAACGGAAGAAAACCGTGATGGATTTGTAGATCATGGCCTGCACATCGATATACCTGCCAATACCGATATTGACCGCAATGTTATTGAAGCAGCTTTGAAACTCGCTTGTAAAAAATATGACAATCATTTTGCGCTGACGGGTAGTGAGGAATTTCAGCGTCGCGTGATTGACATTATGGTCGAGTGCAAGATGGACGTGCGTTTAGAAGATGCAGGTCAAGAGGCGCTTAGATTGGCAAGATTCATTGAAGTCTCAAAAGAGCGCGGTCCATCAAGGCCAGACAGGGGGTGGACAAGATAGGGTGATGTAGTTCCTTAGCTAGTTATTTCTGTATAATGCATATTACGCAAAATAACTAGATGGGGGATTTTCGTGACTAAGATACGTTCTATACCTATTGTTCTACTGATTGGTTCTTTACTACTTACAGCCTGTGCAACAAAACCTGTACAACAAGCAGATGAGGTTCAATCAGAAATAGACCGACAGATTCTCCAGGTATCTCAGAAAGTACAGCTTGCGCAGGCAGATTTGTATCAAGCCGGCGCATTAAACCAGGTCATTGATAAATTACCTTCCCCCATCTTAGGGAATCAGAAACGTATAGCGATCAAGTGGCACGGAGACGTTGTGCAGCTTTTGGAAAAATTGGCCAATGATCGTGGGCTTATTTTTTCCTCATCAGGAATACGCGTTCCCCTGCCTATCAATATCGACGTAAAAGATGGGTCTTATGAAGGTGTACTGAATATGCTGCGTACCCAAGTTGGCTATCGTGCGGTGATTGTGCAAGATACCGACAAGCTTGTACTTCAGTATAACCGACCACAATCGTAAGTTAGGGGAATGATGATGAAATATTTCCCCAGATTCATTGCCCTCGTTTGTTCTGCTTTAAGTTGTGTTGGTGCATATGCGGAAATTTATCAAGGTGGTGATTCAAAAACTCTAACGTCTCTACAAGCTAGCACGGATACATCCGCTACTACATTGGATGCGCTCATGCGTCCTGTCTCAACAGCTAGCACAGGTGTCGCTGATTTACGTATACAAATGTTGATCGATGCGGGTAAAACAATTGGGTTTCGTGGTGGCTTGATTGATCGCGCACGCGGTTTGATAGCCGCCTTAAAGATACGTTCAGATAGCCTGGATAAAATTTTCCAATTTTCTACGTTACTTAATAAGAATGGAACGATTCCTCCAGTCATTGTTGAGGCACAAGATATTTCCTCTTTCTCCGCTGATCAGATACGGATGGCCAGTCGTGTTTACAAAATAGAAAAAGAAGAGCGCTTTGTCAGCGTTCCTCCGACATGGCGGGATTATTTGTTTGTAGGATTGCCTGTTAATGGTGCTGTTGATTTGCCCCCGCTTGAAGCTCGCCCACAAAACAGTAGTGAGCAAACTATTTGGCAAGATGCCGTGAAATCAGGGTGGAATGAAGGGCGCAATCAAGCGGATGCCATTCTTGCCGCTAATTTCAATCGTCTAACCCGTGATTACACGGGGATGATGCGTTACTCCACGCTATTACAACAAGGCATGATTTCTGCAACGAAGACCGCTGAGACGCAGCAAACTGTTACTGGAGATGGGAAACAACTTACTCTTGGCGACACATTCCGTCGTCTTATTAGTAAAGCGGTATTTGAGCCGGATGCTAAAAAATGGCGGCCGACTATTTCTAAGGCATTGATGCCAGACCCGGCATATCCGCCTTTAGATAATTTCGCTGCAAGATGGCGTGTGTTAGGTTTAGGTGCGTTTTCTGTTTCTAGTGTGCATTGTGATGGCGTAGCCACAGGATTGGCTAATCACGCATTATTCGATACACATGGGTGGTGCTTAAATAAAAACAGCACACAGGCGCTTTTTGAGTTACCCCGCTTATGGGTTCTTTCAAAAGACAAAACACTAAAAGAAAATTTAACAGATTGGGCGAATACGGCAGGTTGGAATCCACCTATTTGGGATGCTGACAATCCCTATCAAATAGCTTCGACAAGCTCGCTGAATGGAACGTTTGTTGAGGTGCTTGAAAGAGTTTTCCAATCTGTACCTGATCTTGATATTCACGTTTGGAAGGGGCCGCGCAACATACGTGTTTCCGACCGGAAAAAATAATTCTGTTGTCTTGCACATGAATTTATATTTTCCATAGGAAAGCCATATGACTCTAAAAGAGAGTAGTTCAGTGACGAATGTACACAACCATTTCTCATCTTGTGATTTTGGGGTGGTGGCGGATGGCATGGTGGTTGCTGCTAAAACGGGTAAAAAAGCGCGACGCAAATCTTTTGGCGGTCGTGACGATTTACTCAATGTTTATCGCCTCGCAAAAAACTTTATTATCAAACACAAAATATTTCGTATTTGCCAGGTAGTTGAAAATCAGGATGTCAAACAATTGACCATATGTAATCTATGGAGAGTTGAGCGCTTTCCTGATGGCAGGATCAAGACTTATGAATTTTTCATGGATCGTGAAATATGGAGCGAAGTTTCTGAATTAAAGCATTGGCCAGAAGTACCTATTTGGCCGATCAAAAGAACGCAATCTCTTGACTGGTGGCGCTCTGTTGTGAAGCAAGCTATTTGGAAAGCATTGGCTGCTGCGGGCTATCATGTATTGCCGCTTTATCAACATATCGTTAAAAAATCTGCACGCCATAAACGAATCCTGATGTCCATCGATAAAACCGCTGGCTCTAAGACACTCTTGCCATGCAAACCAGAAATGACACCGCAGCAGATGGCTGATCGTATGATGGTGCGATATCTCGGTAAGGAAGGTGAGTTAGACCGTGAAACCGTACGGTATCGTTGGAAGGATGGTCTTCTCACATCAGCATCAATGGAAGCTGGCGCACGCGCACTGAGGGCGGCCATTTTCCAGCATATTATCGAAAAAGAAGTGTTTTCCGCCATGCTTGTCATGGACTATAGAAATGTGCCATTTCTAAGGTATCTCGCTTATGCTAAATATCGTTTAGGTTTACTCAAGGTCGCTCAGGAACGTCGTAATCTGTTGCCTCTGTTACCAGGGATTAATCCTGAGCAGTGGGATAGGCCGGATTTGTTTGCAAAAAAACTTTGGATAAAAGGAACAAGAAAAACAACGCTTGTTGATCGCAGTCCATTTTGGAGTAAAGACTCAACTTCACGCTATGCTAGTTTCGACAATGGCACGGGCTATCGCTGGTTATCAAAAGCTTCGCCTGTTGTGGTGAAGGAGTGGGCAAATTGCGGTAAGAGCACAAGCATTATCACAAATATTGCATTGGCTAACGTTAATATGCGTGTCCCTGTGATTGCCTATCAATACTTGTTACGCTCATCTGAGCGCAACAATTTTCCGATTTATGGTATTTCGCCTCGTATTCAATCGCTGTACAAATTATTTTTGATGAACTGCTCGAAATTGTGGGAAACAAAAGGTTTTGTTGCAGTGAAGCAGTGGCTAAAAGCAGATATGCAGTCCAATATTTCAACGATGATGGATTATCTTAATGCTGAAGGCTTTGATGAAGGTTATCCCGATAAACAAGCCACCTGGCAATCACTCGTTAGACGTTCTGATGATTGGCACGCACGTGTCTCCATTGCAAATATGGAGCGTGCGCTTGCTGGACAAAAGCTACTTGAGTGGGACTCTCTTCTTACCCAGGCGATTATTGATGAGATCATTTTTACTCCATTGCGCACCTCTCGTGACATGGCCATCGAAGGCTATGAGATGCACCACTGTATTGGTGAATATAGCAACGAGTGCCATCTGGGAAAATATAGAGCCTTTTCGGTTGTGGAGCCTGACGGTAGTCGATCAACGCTAGGTTTCATGATTAAAGGCAAGAAAACCTTACGTGATCAACATATGTCCAAATACAACGGCGCTATATCAGATGCTGCAAAGGCTGCTGGATTTAAGCTCATCGAGCTATACCAGCAAGTACTTAAAAGTAAAAACAACAAACGCTTATTACATACTGCATAACCCCCTTTTTTATATGAACGTATCCCGTTTGACAAAATATACAAAATTTTGTATATTTTGGGCTATAGGTAACTTAAAGTCTAATATGAGCGCTAAACAATTTACTACTGTATGGGATGCCATTGAAGATACACGTGGGAATGCTGAAAATATGAGACTCCGGTCAACCTTAATGATGTCCATAAAAGAGCACATTTCTGCCACTAAATTTAGCCAAGCTCAGGCAGCGAAGCTATTTGGGGTTACACAGCCTCGTATCTCTGACTTAATCCGCGGAAAGATCAGTTTGTTCGCTCTTGATGCACTCGTTAATATGGCTAGTACCGCTGGCTTCCATATAGAAATGCGTTGTTTACCAAGTAAAGTTTCTACAAACCGCTCAAGCAAGCCTGTTATGAAACAGGCTGTTGCCTAAAAACCCAATATATTTTTCACACCAACCAAACACCCATCACATCCGGCATAACCTGCTTTTTTTCGTCAGGTGCGGCAATGGCGTTACCGTCTCACGTATTTTCCCTTTGTCGTAGGCATATTCTATCGTGATGCTTTTTTCTGGCTGAATATTTTTTGTCGCCATTAGCATGCGGTCATGCAGCATATACACACGCGCATCGACTTTTTGCAATGCATGGTAATTCGTCACGCCAGCGATTTCCCCGGTGTATATTTTGCCATTGCTAGCATCTGCTTCGCATAGGGATGGCAGGGGTTCGCTGTCGTTATCCGCGGCGTTAGAGAAAACTGCATTCAAGATTTGTCGTGAAAATTGTCGTTCCTGATAAGGGTGAACGAGTTTTTCAGTGACCCACCGTGGTGCATATTCTTCGTTGTGTAATACCAGCTGCCGGTCTTGTTTACTGGCAACATCCCGTGGTTTGTCAGATGAGTTGTCGATAATTAACGCATAGTCTGCATGATCGACCGCGCAGGCTAATAAATTCATGGCGCTGTGATAGCGATTACGAATTGCATCCGCTTGAACAGCGTGACCACCTAGCGCAACACGATTAGCCACGCGCTGGATGTTTTTTTCTGGGCCGTCTGTGCTGATAAAAATCAATGAAACTTCATAGCCGTTTGCTTGAGCTTGCGTAATCAAAGCCACTTTTTCAGGGGTGGACATGACGGTTTCAAAAGCAAAGGATTTTCCTGCTTGAATGGCCTCGATACGACGCTGTTCGGCGATACCCGCAGCATGGATATTGCGTTCAATGTAGTCAGGAATTTGTTTTTCTAGCGTTTTGGCGATTTCGTCAGCATTGATGTACTCGCCTTGAAATTCGGATGCGGGATTTTCAAGGAAATGCTTGTTGACGATGGTGGATTTTCCGGAACCGTTGGGTCCTGCTGCAATAATGACGTGAGGTGCTTTTATCTCATCTTCTGTAATGCGGTCTGTCATGCGGCGCGAGGGGTGCTTTTTTTAGTATGTTTATGAGTCGGCTTGTGAGCCGTTGGCGCGTTTTTTCGTGGGGCATCGTAGGCTTGCGGCAAACCTTCTGACTCAGCTTGGGCGACGGCATCGCCTACGGCTTTAGTAGCCATATCCATAAAGGCCTTGCGTCCTGCAGCATGTGCAATGAAGCTTCCCATAGCGTTCCCCTTTCCAGCATTATAAACCTTATCAGCGTATTTGTTGGGGGGACTTTTCACGCGGATAAGGCGCATTATTTTCCCAATAAAGCCGCATACATCGCTAAAACCTTCGGAACATAAGCCTGTGTTTCAGAGAATGGTGGAATGCGATAACCATTCTTTGCCACGGCCGCTGGGCCAGCGTTATACGCGGCTAAAGTCAGATGCCAATTACCTGAAAACTGCTTATTTAACTGCGCCAAGTATTTAGCTCCACCGAGAATGTTTTCTGCTTCAATCCAAGGATTGACACCCAGCATAGCGGCTGTTTTTGGCATTAATTGCATCATACCAATCGCGCCGGCACTTGATACAGCAGCGGCCTTATAGCCACTCTCCACGCTGATAACCGCATGGATAAGCGCAGCAGGTGTACCTGTTTTTAAGGCAACATCTTCAATCGTAGCAGCCCATTGCTGGCGGCGCTGTTGTAATGCTTTTGACACACGTATCTTTTGCGGAAATGCATAGAATTGCTTTTGCAAGTCTTTATATTTCGCGGTGTAAGCCAAGACCCATGTACCCGCAATGATATTTTGACAAGCATCCTGCACGATCGCTTGCTGCGAGATACCCATCCGTTCAAATATGGGTAACCACTGCGTTGGTATTGCCATTGGGCCAATGCGATTATCTTTTACCGTACCAGCAGGCAGCCCATTCGCAATAATCGCAGCAATATCCGTTTGCGCTACTTGATAAGAAGCAGCGGCTTCGGCAATACAAGCTGGAATATCCATGATTAATGCGATGACCTGATCGCAATCAGGCTGATCTTTTCATCACCCCAGTTATTGCCAAATCTTGCTACAGCAGTAATCTTCCCCGGGCCACCAGAAAATGAATAAGTGCCAGTCATTGGCCCATAGCCGGTTCCTTCTCTATCACCATAAGCTCTATGTGCATCAATCAACGTGTTGTTTATATAAAATTGCCCACCATCCCAGGAAGCCATATGGGCATAGGCAAATCCCATGATTTGCCATTTACCCGCAGACGGTAGATAAATATCGCAAGTGAGCGATTCACAATTGGCTGTGGCAACGACGGCATCTTGGCTGCTTTTTTTCCATAGCCCACTTTGGCAAGAAAGGATGGCACCAATCCCGTCTCTGCCAACTAAACCGTTAGGGGAACACACAGTATTTTCCGTGGCCACACCATCAATTTGCACGAATTCACCTGTTGATACTCTGCCACTCGCAGTCAATGTCCCTGTTGCGACACCTCCACTGATATGCGCATTGGCAGCATTGACATTAGCTGTCGCAGATAACGTATTGGCATTGATTACGTTAGCGTTATTGATGTTATTTGCGCCCATATCTAGCGCGGTATTCATACGATTGAGTTGCGGTTGTCCAGGAACGGCATTGCGATACAGGTAGTTACTGGCTAGCTGTCCATTGTTGAATGTAAGTAGCGTTGCAGGACGACCTCCCGTGATACCGTTATATCCAGTAGTAGGTATGTTCCAGCTTGCAAATGCACCATAGGCCCTGCCTTGTGCATAGATACCGCTGTCATTGCGTGGTACGAAGCCGCCAGCGTAACCAACTAATTTTGCCAGACGGGAGGCTTGTAGATCGCTGAGTGGTGCGCCTCCTGTTGCAATGGATAACGCTTGCAGATTGCCCGCGGTAGGCTGTAATACCTGTACCTGCCATGTTTGACCAAATGGATTAACGGCATTAAACGATGCCGGTAAATGCACATTAGCCGCCTGCAACATTGACACCGTAATAATGGCGGGTGTTGTGGCGTTAGTGATAGATTGCAATTGATTCGCATGTTGTTGAATGTATGCGGTCGCTGCTTCATTGATTTTTTTATGCTGCTGCGCAGCCGCAATCTCTTTACTTGTTTCATGAGTTTGCGCTTGATGTTGAGAAAGTTTTGACATCAACAGTGTGCCAATAATCACCGCAAAAAAAACACCTAAAAGCTCGCTCATGCGTCACCCTCCAATTTGGATAACAGAGACCGCATTGCCATTGGGAATAGCAATAACAAGCGGTTCTGCATGCGTAGCGTCCACAACACTGACCCAATGTGTGCCAGATGACACCCCTAATGACGCATCATTGTCAGAAGCCAAGCGTGCGGCGTGCAGCGCACCTGCTGAGAGCGTGGCATAACAGGTAATGATGCGACCACTCCCTGATGATGTGGCGCTCACATGGTGAGCTGCATTTTGTAAAAAATGGGCTGGAAATTTGCCACTGAAATTACTTGATGGAATTGAGCCAGTAAAGCCAGGATTGCCCTGTACAAAGCTGTGTACGGCATCCCTATAAGCTAAAAAAGCATGTCCATCCAGTTCCGATCGCTCCGCCTGCACAGATGGGGTAATCGCTTGCGTGTGATGCGCTTGCATCGTAAGTAAACCAATAAAAGCAGACAGCACAATCAGCGGCATTAAATATCCCATGGAGTTTCCAATTAAGGCAGTTTGCCCATTAATAGGCTTCTTCTTTGGCGTTCTACTTCACTCGTCAGCATGTGAAAATCCCCGCCACGCATAATGGAACGTGTACCTTCATCTTCTCCAAGAAGAAATAGCGGTTCCACAGCGAGGACTCTTTTTGGCATACGATTTTCTGTTGCCGTGTCTACACCGGGTAAATTGCTATCTGGGTCAGCGTTATGTAATTCGAGATGGACAGCAACACGCAAGACATCGGCTAAGGCGATGGCGGCGGTATTGCCCCCACTTAAACGAGCAAATTTGGCTAGACTGCCTAACAAATCATTGCCATGAAATGTTGTGACGACCAGACAACCACTTGCTGCGGCTTGAATGACCTCACGTGCAGCTTCTTCTCCACGTATCTCGCCTACCAACAAGATATTTGGCGTAGCGCGATATAGACTGCGGATAACAGCGCCAATTTCAATGTCATCATTCACTTCGGTCTGATAGCACACGCCTTTACCATGGCGGCCTTGAATGGGTAGCTCAATGGGATTTTCCACCGTCCAACAGACGCCACCAAATAGGCTTAAACGCTCTCGTACAAAAGACGTGGCCGTGGTAGTTTTGCCTGCGCCAGGTTTACCTAAAAAAATAATCAAGCCATTTTTTAAATCAGCGGAAAGTAGCCGGTTAGCTACGGCCCTGGGGACACCGAGATCTGCTAGCGAACCCACAATCACACGATAGCGCCGGCAAACAAAAATAACCTTGTCGTCAGCAACCGTAATGCGCTTAACGCGCAGACGCATCCCTGATTCATCAGGCCATGTCACACGAAAATCTGAACCGCCCTCATGTTTGGCAAGCTGTTTACGTAAGCTTGTAATCTCATCGGCACAGTCCATAGGCACAGCCATTGTCAGCAAAGAATCCGGTGTTGATTTAAACCAACTCATTTCTGGGGAGTCCCCTACGAATAAGTCAGAGAAAATCAAATCGCCTAGCGGGCTTAATTTAGACATAAGCGTATTGTTTAATCCGCTTCATGTTTAGATTTGTCAAATTCCCAAAACTTGGAAATATCCTCTGAAATTGATTTAGACAACGCCGAATGGACTCCACCTATCGCAAATCCAACTTGGAAATCTGAGCGTGTTTCAAAAGCAGACAAAACTTTGTTTGGGTCGAACCCAATGCCTTCTACAAAGGCCCATAAAGCATCGACAGCCTTAGCTGGATCACTGACGGGTGCGGGAGGTGGAATATAGATACCCATTATTGAATCTCCTCTTTTTGGATTTTTATGGGAATTCCGTTAGACATCGCAATCACCGTCCAAAGACAAAAACTAACGTATTGGTATCAGCATTAGAATTACAAGCCGTGGTCGCTGCACCCGCATCTAATGGATTGGTAGCGCTGTTTTGCACTGTACCGCCGTTTATTTGCACAGAAATAGCGCCAGGTATACTTGTTGCCAGTTTTGCGCACGCATCATTCGGTACACCGTTTTGCGTCATGGTGTATTGCGCTGCATTGGCATCCACCGCGAAAGCCACTGCGCCATTCCAAGGATTAACCAGATTGGTGCCAGAAACCATATCCGCCGGAGCTAACTTTCCTGCAATAACAACGGTATTGGTTAAACTGGTGAAGTTATTTTGTGCGTTATACAGCGTTTGAATATTGGCGGTGGTTTGCGTTACTTGTGCAATGGTGTTTTGTACTTTGTTCGCACCAAATGTTTTATTCAAAATCAATACAACCGCCGCTACCCCAAGGATAGCCACCAAGTATTTAAATAAAGTACCTAAAATTTCACTCATTTTGTCTCCTAAAAATTAACTTAAAACTACATACCAGTCACAGAACCCAACTGCGTTGACATCGAGTTAATCGCCATCATCAGTAGGCCCATGACCATGTACATAAACATTTCCATCGCAAAACCAAAAACAGCAGCACGAGACAAGGTTGAGGCTTCTATCTCATCCGCCCATTGCGTTGCTAACTTTGAAATACGCTCAGGAAAATCTGTAAATCCAGCCATCGACTGAATATCGTCAACAATGTCAGGATTAGGAAAGCCAAAAGCGGGCATACCGTGACGACCTTTTGCTAGCAACGCCGCAGGCAAAGTCGCGCCATTGACCATACGCGCACGAATTTCACGCAGTCGTTCCTTTAGCCACGGATTCGCATTGAGCATCTGGCGCTTCAAAATATCGACATCTGGTAAACCTGCGCGCAGCAAAGCAGAAAAGCTCATTAACCAGATATACCCTTGCATATCGCGGTAAAACGAGTAGGGGAAAATAGATTCTGCTGCGACCCGTTGGCGACCTAACCAAAGCGGTAATGAGCGTGCAATAACCGTGGCTAAAAGTAATAAAACCAATGGTGGAATCATGACCAGCCAACTACCAGCGAACGCACTTGCGGCATACAACCATACGACTAATCCTGTCGCTTGTGACGAAGGTAATACCAACATCAAACTAGGCGTAACAAACGCACCAATGGCCCACAACACGCCATAAACCGCCACGCTATAGATGGCTGGTCTAACCAAGGACATACGATAAGCACGCTGCACACGGGCAATACGACGCTTCGATTCGATGACTAAATCGAGCGAGCGCGGTAGATTGCCTGATAACTCCCCACTGGCAATCATCCCTGCTTCATCATCAGGAATCCATTTTGCCAAGGCTACGGACAACGACACCCCATCACGCATCCGTCGTGCCACATCAATAACCAATTTTTCAGAGCTAGGTTTTTTGCGTCGTTTTAAACGTGCAGAGAAAGCATCTAAGGCAACTTCTACCGCCACGCCATTACTGACCTGTGCGGATAAGTGGCGATAGAGCATTTCCCGCATCGCCCAATTAAAAGTCAGTCTGTCGCCCATCGTGACCACTTTCGCCAACCATCCTTGACGACGAGTGGCGGCTTTTTTCTTAAGCGTTGGTTTTTTGTTGGTCTGCATAGACAGCCAGAAAGACCTTAATTTAGTCAAAGACATGGCTACCCTTCACATCTTTGGCCTCTATCAAATCCACACACTCTTCAATCTCTATCGGGTCTACCAGGCCTGCCAAAGCTTGTTCAATCGCTGATGCCAACATAGACGGGTCAGCGTCTTCTCTGGTGCGGTAATTGCGACGTGCTGTTTCTGAACCATGCTCAATAAAATCACGCATCAGCGTGGCATCACTGACGACAACCTCGACAACGGCAGAACGCCCCACCGTGCCATCCTCATCACAGTGTTCGCAGCCATTTCCCTTGACACGCACTGCGCTAATATCCTCCCATGTTTTTAGAGCAGACACCATACGTTGTGGCAATGCCTCGGGTCGATCTCGCAGTGCGATACTGCAATGTGGACAAAGGGTCGGCAATAAACGTTGGGCGATGACGCCACGTACAATTTTGTGATCGCAAAAAACACGGCGATTAAGTTTGACGGTATCCATTAATTCCAACCGTTCAACAAATAGGAATGGGTCAGTCACATGCAGGGTTGTCCATACCTGATGCCCTGTAACCGCAGCCTCTAATGCCGCGACCGCAACCGTTGGCCCACGTAACTCGCCTAATAAAATGATATGGGGAGCCATACGCAATGCCGTGCGAATACGCTCACCAAAAGCATCGCCTGTTTCCGTATCGTTTTTTGTATCCGTGACAGCCATTTGCACAGCCCATTCCATTGGATACTCCACAGGGTCTTCCGCTGTCACTTGACGACGATGTGGTTTACTGCGAGCGAGGTCTTGTAACACCTCAAAGAGTGTCGTGGTTTTTCCACACCCTGTTGGCCCAGTGATGATGACAATGCCATTGGGGGCATCCATGAGTACTTTGAGTTTGGCAATTTGTTTTTCGCTAAACCCCATGCGCTGTAATTGCAACTCACCAGCAGGTTTACGTGGTAACTCCAATGCGCGTAAATTCACACCCGGCTTGATCGCCAGCGTCGAGCTGTATTGCAAGCGCAAGGTCATAAATGAGCCATCACTGGCCTGTGGATAGCAAGGGCCGCGAATAATACGCAGTGAAGTTAGGCCAAGCTCTACGGGTAAAGCATCGCCGGATATCTGCGCATTCTGAAAATCAAGTGGATTCCAGCTCGCATCGCGCGTTTTGGCTAACCCTTGATAAATAGCGCGTGCCAGTGCCTCCCCCTCTGCTTGCGACTTCCTCGCTAAAACGCGTAACTTACCTTTAACGACAGTCTGAATTTCAGTATATGTGCCACGCATCATCATGTGGATATCCGATGCGTTATATCGTGCCGCCTGACTAATCATGTCAATGGCTTGCCCGCGCACCACCATATCGCTGTCAATATCGCTGGTAACACGCATACCGTTATTACGCATCGTCGCAATTTCATCCATCTCTTTTTTAACCACATTGAGAGAGATACCATTTGATTTATTGCGGTCAAGCCAGGTTCTAAATAAAGGTGCGCTATACGTGTTGGAATCTACATAAACACTTTTTTCCGCATGGTTGATCGCTAATTTTTCAGCCATCCCGTTTGGCACGGGTAATAAATCACCGACCATAGATCACTCCTTTTAAATTCCAACCAGCAGCGGTTGAGTTCAAATTGGTTAAACGCAATCCTGGGATAGCAATAGCCAATTCAAATGGTGAGATAGAGATATCCATACTCACAGTAGCGTGTGGCATAGATGGTGGTAAGTTTGGGTCTTGTTGCGCGTTGATTGCTGCGGCTTGATTAATCTGCAATGGCGCTGAAATAGCTTGTGTCCAAGCACGTAGCGCTAAGGTTGCTGTTGCCAGATCAATGGCATCATCATCACTTTTATTGCTGGAAAGTGTCAGCGAAATACTTTGATGTATCGCTTCCCCATCAGCAGAAACATCCCCTTCTGGTCGATTAGCAACCGTCGCGCCATTTTTACGTACCCAATGGACATTAACTGCGGTGAGATCGCAGCCGACTTGAGTAATTTCCCAGCCGTGATGCGCAAGTGGCAATTGACCTATTACCTGTTCACAAGCACTGAGCCAAATATCCGGTGTCGGTTTGGAGATTAATGGCGTATTCGTTGGTGGTTGATTTTGTAATTGTTGCCCTTGCAACTGAACCATTGCGAGCGCTTTAGCGCGTGCTGCCTGCGCTATTGCTTCTTGTTGGTGGGTATCCCACCACATATAGCCACCCGCTAAACCAACAACGACCATAGCGGCCACTGTAATAGGCAACAGTGGCAAATTACTTGCAACGAGAGATTTAACGGGTGTTGGCTTTTCTGCGATGCTCTTGATAAGGTTCGTGAGTGCGTCAATATCGCCTTCAAAATACTTCCAATCACCGTAACCAGCATGGTTGTCTCTTGCTTTACGTATTTCTTCTTCGCCACCAATGACATCACCATCCGGTAAAACAGCATGGCCATCACGCACAGCGATGTACCACCACAGTCCCTCTCTTATTTTGAAGATGCCAAGCCACGGTTGTTCACGTGAATCGGCTAGCATCGCAGCCAAGCTAAATACTTTCGTAGGACGCTTCATGCCGTCTATCGGTGCACAAAATCCGGCTTGTATCGCTTCTTCATCAATGCGCACAGCGGCCCATGAATGGTCGAGTTGTTCTGCATCGCTCAGTAGGTCTTGCTTATCAGGGATATTGTCATAGCTGCGCCATGTCATCCCTGCTAGCCATTGTTTACCGGCAATCGGAAGGATGGCAGCCATCAACGCATCCTAGAATTGTTCACGCCAGGAAAAGATTCCTCAGCAAATGGCAGGCTAATGATCTTACCGCCCTGCTCTACCGTAACCTCATGAACAGAGATGGATTTAACTGTCCCCAGTCCAGCGATTTTTTTACCAACGTGGGCCCTGATATTGCCACTGCCAGGGACAGAAATAATGGCTGTTTTTTTGTTGTCAAAACCAGATACCAGCTCAACTTGTGGGGAAGATGAACGCAATGGCGTCGCACCCCAAGGTGGCACAGATAGGTTTTGAGTGGGAGCAATCTGCGCACTGGCACAGTCTTTCCCACCATTATTAAGACGACATTTAAGTTCGGCGTTTTTGACTGCTTCTGTCAGTACAGCGTTTTGTGAACGCAGTGCATCGAGTTCTTGATATTGACTGATATCCGCAAAAACTGCTTGGCAAAGCAATGATGTGCTAATGAGGATTAAAGTTTTTTGTATGCGTTTCATTACATTACCTTTGCAGTAATCACAATGGCAATGAGTTTTTTGCCAGTTGTTGAACCCACACCACCGCCGAGTAGCTGATTATTCGCTGAACCCACCCCACTACGATTGGTTTCCCCGTTGTCTTTTTCTAAGCCAGAGAGCATCAAAGCATCGCCAGGAGACAGTGATACACTATGTTCAAAGCGACTGCTGCTGACTTTGGGTGTTTGAATACTGGCGGTGTTGTCGCCCGCAAATTCCAAACCATCGAGCTTGCTTTTAACCAGATTCATATTCAGCAGAACCTTGCCGTTGACAATGCGTGGCAGAAACATCGCTGTGAAGCCTGTCGTAATCGTGCCGGGGGTCAATGCCGTGGTTGCACCCACATTGGGGGCAATGGTGGTGGCACGTTGCGCCAAATAGGTAATTTGTGAGGCCACTTGCATTGGTACAGGCTGGCCATTCAACGTTACGACGGATTGGTTAATGCTTTCTGATACATCGCCCAAAGTAGACAAGGCTTTGAATGCCAGTTGCGAACCGCTCCACTGTGAGGTGGCCGTGGTGCTATTGAGTACATTCGCAGATAAGTTAAATGGCTCTTTGCCCGAGATCATGGCAGGTGCTTGTGGGCCAGACATGGCAAAGCCATAGGTAGATGACAGCTTTTTAAAAATAACCGTTGGATCCCACTGGTAGTTATCTTCGTTGTGACGTGTGATCGAATACACGGTCACAGTAATCGCTACTTGCTGGCTTAGGTTGTCAGAGAGGCCACGTACCCATTCCTCAACATTACGGACTTGTACTGGCGAACCTGTCACGGTAATACTGCCGGTTGAGGCATTGGCAATCACTTGAGCGCTTCTGCCTGCGCTCATGCCAGCGACTGCTTTACCTGTTTTTTCTAAATCAGCCCAAATATCGACCGCGTAGTCACTGGTACTGGTAAAGCCACCTGAGCCACTATCGCCAGCGCTTCCACCGCCTGCTGTTGAACTACCACTACTACTGCTCGATGCTGAGGTGATGGAGTTGCTGCTTTTGTATTTGCGACCGATAGACGGAATGTAAATCGTGCGTGTAACAGAACGATAAAAATGGACTTTGCCGTCATCGAATTTCCACCATACGCCCATTTTGTTAGCAGCAATGTCGAGCAAACCTGAGAGCGGACCCTCATAAGCCAAGGACATCGTAGGCATTGTATTGGCCAAGGAGGCGTTTAAAAATGGTGAGGGTGGTGGCAGCATCATGGGCGATGGATGGCCAGCCATTTTATTTTGATTGCCACCTGCGCTATTTTCTTGGCCCGGCTCTTCGGATGATGCGTTGTTTTGTACTTCTGATGTATCGACCGATAGACCGATGGTTTGGGTTATCCACTGTGCGATATCTGGCAGCGAGACTTTGCGTGCCGGGGCATAAGTGACGTTTTGCGCTAACACGGGAGAGATCGGCGGCACAACACGGATAGATTCTCCCATTAACCACGATGCAGCGGTCGTGGATACGACAGGCACAGTCTCAGCCGCTTTATCGTGCGCTTTCGTAATGTTTTGCGTGGTGCTATCGGTCAAGGCACTCGCCTGTTTTTGTACTGTGCCGCAACCTGTTAGCGATGTGCTAATAAGACTGACCATCATCAAACATAAGAATAGACGTTTAAATGTATGTCGCATAAAAATACCTTTTTAGTTTTGCGGAACAACGCCAGGGCCGTTGACGACCATTGTTTTGTTGCCTTCGTAGAACTTGGCGTTAATCAATGCGCCATTGGCAGCAAGGGTTTTAATGACTTCTGCGGCAACGGTTTGAAACTCACCGATAAATTCTGTTGTAGATGGCACTATAAGGTCGCGCGGTAGATTCCATATGACATTCCAGCCTGATTGAACGCCCCAGGATTTAAGTTCTTGCCCGATGGCATGACCGGCTGTGAGCGTCCAGCGTGGTAACGGTTTAATGATGGCGGGCTGTGCTGTAACTATCGAGGCTATTGGCGATGATGATTTTGTCGTGCCTGGTTCCGTTTTTGTTTGCGTATGGGTTGTGGGAGGATGCTTTTTTGTAACCAAATTTGGATAAGTGGCATCTTCTTTTACGACTTCACTCACCACATATAATTCAGCCAATACATTCTGATTGATATGTAGCAAGGCCACCAAGAGACTCACCGTTTTAAATATAGTTTTGTTCATATGATTTCTACAAAGCAAAAATTAGTCTGTTCACTTGGCTCATCTTTACCTTGTTTATCTAGCGCGTTTATTCTGCATAATATCACTTATACAGAATAAACTACAGTTTTTTCCGGGGATTCTCACGATAAAATCTCGTTATCCAAATTTAATTTGGCGAAACACAGCAGATTGGCGTTTTTCCAACATCCTGACAGCAGCACTCTCTTGAGGTTTGAGGTACTTTAAATTTTTAACCTCTATCTTCAATTTACGTGCAGCTTCATCCCAATCTGATGTGGCCAGATTTAAAAGAAGCAACGTCCCCGCATTTTTTATAAAGTCAGAACTAAAATGTGCTGGAGACTGCCCAGACAATAAAATCCCTAAGCCAAATTTACGTAGCTCATTCACAATGATATTGATCGGGTTACTGGCATCTTCGTCATTAAATTTTTTTGACTCGTCCAGCACGATGAAGTGTTCCAGTTTCCCCCCCGACTCACCGCGCTGCATCCTTTCCCTGATAATTGCGCGTAATCGAAAACGTACAAACATTTTGAGTTCGTCTTCTGACTGCGCAAGTGGTTTGAGAACATACCGACGAATACGCGCATTACCAAATGGCGGTGGATTAGCGTTAAAGATGCCTGTTGCATGGAGATTTTCCAAGCGCGTAATAACGCTTAAAAGTACATCTTTACTGTTGTACTTCATCGCTTCTTCAAATTCTCTGCCACTTTCCATATTATTAAGAAAGGTGGCATGTGTCTCAAGCGCTTTTCCTTTAGCAACCTCCATACGCTTTTCTAATCGCTGTGATTCCTCGTCGTCTTTTATATTTGCTTTATTCAGTTTGATACGTAGTTGATTGATTGCCGCCATCGCGCGTGCGTAATCATCGAAAGCACTCAGTGCTTGTCTGCCATGATCTTTATCTTCTATTCCCATCCATAATGCTTTTAATTTCCTTTTAGCGAGATTGATAACATCACTGAGCGATGGATATATTTCACGCAGACCAGACCAATTACGTTGTGCCTTCATCTCTTTAATTTCAGCTTCACTGGCTTCACGCTTTTTCCATGACAGCGGGTTATCTGCATAAATACCTTTGAGCATGTAAGTATCCAGTAGCAAATTCCTTAAAACACCTTCTTGGTTGGCTCCAAGTTTTCTCGATGTACTGTTGATTGCCTGAATCACATCATTAACAGCCCGCCTTACACCACCGTAGTGTTCATCGGTATTTAATATCAGGGGGTTATATCCGTAGCGGGTTGCCTCGCTAAATAAAACCGTAGTTGCGCCAGGTATTTCGATATCACCGTGGTAATCAAAAATGTCTATTTCTATAGTATCTGACATGCCTGTAACAAATTGCCGTATCCAATGTGTCTTACCTGCGCCTGAGGTACCTGCTACGCCGACATGGTGGTTTGACACTTCAGATTCGCGCCAATAGATAGGAAGGCTGATGTTTTCATTGCGCATCTTCCAGAAATCATTCCCGATCAAAATTTGGCTCATATTTTTCTTTTCAGTCGTCATAACCGTCTTGATCGAGCCAACATTCATCCATATCGCCTGGCATTAATTCAATCGGGTCAGTATGTTTTGCTTGGTGCATATATCCAGTCCGACCAGAAGACTCAGCCTGTCTTAATGCCCTTCTTGCCGCTTCAAATAAAACGATGCCGCGTTCAACAGGTGAAATAACAAAACGCTGAACATCATTCATATGATTGGCTGTTGACATAACAGCCGCTAGAATTGGATCGTCAAGCGACGGGTAATAAGGTTTCTCGCTACGACTCAGTTGCGCCGCAACATAGTCAACCAGATTGGTATTAAACCCACTTATTTTTTTCGCATTACCTGGCAATCGTTTGAAACGTGGCCGTTCAATTTGAATAAATCTATTAATACGCGCCGACAATGTTGATGTTTTCTTTTGCGCATCAGGAATATAAAAAGAAGCACACGGAACCACGGCATTCTTAAAAATAACAAGACCCTCTCCTGAGTTCAGCCCTTTTACATCGGCTAACGTGATGCGTTCTTTACTCTGCACACCAGCGCCTTTCTGTGCTTCATAAGACGTAGCAAATGCACCGTTCGTTGCATCATGACCAGAAAGTACACTGTAATACGCTGTTCCACCCGCTTTTTCGATTAATTTAAAAGTATCCTCGGGGTCTTCTAATGCTAGCGTCCATTTCGCCTTCGTATTTGCGATCATGGATGCCGCTTCATTATTTGCATCACCACGTTTCAACCCTTGAACATCCTGGACAGCAGCTACCATCATAAAACCTAACGATCTCGCTTGTGCAAACATGACGGCAATGCCCTCAGCAAAATAATAGCCCAGCTCATCGCTAATAATCATGTACGGGTTAGGGGCATTGGTCGCCTTCGAATCCAGTACTTCGGCTTTTGTGCCTTCTAAACGATAACCAAGGTTTTTAGCCATCATCAGGCGAATTGATGCGATATATAGCTTGCCAAGAGAGGCTGCTTCGGTAGAAGATTTTTCCAGCGATGGAATCATGACCACCAATATCCGATTATTCAGCAATACATCAAGCATATCTATCTCAGGATATTTATCCTCAAAGATAAATCCGTAGGTATCCATCATCATGGAGAGCGTGCGTGCAAATTGGCCTGTCAGGTATCCATGCTGGTTAAATACTTCGGCATCCCACTGTGTTGGGTCATGTGCTAAACCCGGGTTAAATCCAGGTAAACCTGTCTCAAAATAAGCTTTAATGGGCAAAAAAGCGAGTTCAGGTAATTTTCCTTCCAGCCCTTCAATGTAAAGCTGCACAAGATTTTGTAGTGAGAGATAGTGACGAATAACACTAATAGAAATATCTAATTCACCCTTGGCTCTTTTATAACAAAGTGTACGTAGCAGCGCATCAATCATATTCAATGCTTTTTGCTGCCACTGAGCACCGTCACCGCTTGCGGTAGGCAAAAGAGAAGCCATAAGCTGCAACAGGAAATCTGCTGCGCCCTCAGAAAAAGGATTCATTGAATTAGATTGCGCTAATACAGGATTCTCCGCAAAACGTTTTTCTTCTCGCTCAACAATACGTTGAAACGGGTCTAAACCACCCGTGAGGTAATTCAAGACAAGGAAGTCATCCTCTCTACCAAAGCGACGCGAAAGTGACCATAAGCAAAATGCCAGGTTTGAATCTGCCTTACCATCGCCCATGCTTGCGCCCGAACCCCAGCATAAGGCGTTAAACATCAGCCCGACTAGCGTCTCTGTTTTGCCACTGCCTGTTGTACCCGCCAAAAACAAATGGGTACGTGCATCGTCATTTGTCAGCCAGCACTCGCGCCCTTGATCGTGAAAATTTGGCGATCTTAAATATCCGATATATAAAATCCCTCCCGCTACCAGTAACTTACGCACTGTGCGCGATTTACGTGCTAATCCCCAAAACCAACTTTCTTCTATCAACTCTTCGTAATAGTCAGTACGGTCAAATCCGCCTACGTCTTTTGGCATTCTTAACGGCATCTTGAAATGCTGATCCTGAAACGCCATCACAAGCACCCAGATCAATATCAACCATACAGGCCAAAGCGCTGGCAGGTAGAGCTGCATGGCAATAAAGCAAATCAGGAAATTACGAAAATTAGATGGGCGAAATAGCGTACTAAAAAAGCGCTCTTCGTTTGATCGTGTATCGCGCATCAAGCGCGATTGGTCTATCTCATGGTTAGGATTAATCGTCATGATTTAATCCAGCGGAAACCCGATGACTTCTTCAAACTTGCGTTGCAGGGCTAATTTGAAAAGGCCCGCTTTTTTTATCCAGGTCAACACCTCTTTTGCTTTTTCAGCCGCTGCAACTTGCCCCTCTGGTAAACCCAGGTCTGTACCATCCCTCACATAATCCACCAGTACTATACTTAAAGGCGTGGCATTTTCTACAACAGATAGCCAGGCATTAATTCCTTGCTTTCTCACAAATGAATCGGGGTCTTCATCTTCCGGCAACAATAAGACCTTGGCGGTTTTTTTATCGTTCATTTCACCAAGCAATACAGGGAGCATCGTCAATATTGCTTTTCTGCCCGCCTTGTCACCATCCAATGCAAAAACAAGGGTATCCGCATAAGCAAAAATACGATTGACTTGTCGCTGAGTAATGGATGTTCCCATTGGGGCAACAGCACGCTGATCACCTGCTTGATGCAAGCTCATCACATCTAAATAGCCTTCGACAATGACGGCTATGCCACTTTCTCGAATCGCTTGCTTTGCCAAATGCAAAGCATAGAGTTCCTGGCCTTTGTGGAAAATAGCTGTCTCTGGGCTATTAATGTATTTCGGAAATTTGTCTTGCTGTGTGGTGAGTATTCGGCCCGCCATCCCTATTACATTGCCACGTTCATTGTGAATAGGAAACATGATGCGGTGACGAAAACGATCATAAAGCGTTCCATTGTCGCTTTCGATAGCCAACCCACTTGCAATCAAGTCCGCACGGTCTACCTTATCTAAAAAAGGTAGAACACCGCTGGCCACTACACCTAACTCAAATTGTGCGATGGTTGCCTGAGTTAATCCGCGCGTCTTTTCCAAATAATCACGCGCCAATTGGCTTTTTAAAAGTCCGTGACGGTATATTTTGTGCGCCGCTTTTAAAGTTTGATACAAATTGGCCAGATGTTGACGCTCAATTTTATTTTCAGGACTACTCTCTTCTTCTGCGGGCAGTGGCACACCGAAAATTCCGGCCAGACGAATAACTGACTCGTAAAAAGACAAATGATGCTTATGGCGCAGCCATGCAATCGCATCACCATAGGCTCCACAACTATAGCAACGGTAAGTATTTTTATTCGATGAGACGTTAAATGATGCGGTCTTTTCTTCATGAAACGGGCATTTAGCAACGAAATTATTGCCCATTTTTTTAAGGGTCATATCTCGGGCAATCAATTCAGGCAAATTGATGTTGCTGCGCATTTGCTCTAAAAGCGTTTCACTGAAGCGAATATATTTACCCATTACTGGCCTGCACTTTCCATCCAGTGACGAATGGCTAGTTCAGTATTAGGTAGCGCATCTGGCAACTGTTCGCCAAGCGCATTAATGATCGTTGGCGTACCAACAAAATTCATCGCTTTAAAAATTTTGTCGTTTGCTTCAATAGCTGTGTATCCCTCTTGACATACAGATGGTATAACTGCCACACCATTTTCAAATGTCGCCACCACAACATCTTCACCAGCAACCGCTTTCTTCCATACTGCCTTACGTATTCCAGGTTTCTGACAAAGCACTTGTGCCACACGATCGATAGAAGACTGCCCACCAAAAACGGAAACAGGAAATACCTGAATAGTGTAGTCATGAGAAAGCTTCTCAAGCTCCGGTTCAAGTAATTTACAGTGTTGACATGTCGGGTCAGAAAACACATACAAAGTACCTTTCTTGCCACGGGACAATTGAACCGAATACTTTCCGGCTTTAACGCCATCTGCTATGGCTGTAGCCAGATCACTGTGCCTTTTAACAGGTGCCACCTGTGCATCGGCTGATTGCAGGATACTCATGTCGGCGGATGGCAATGCTAAAGCGGGCGAAGCGATGGACACACTCGTTCCCATTCGCTTAGTCATTGCCATATTGATTGCCAACGCAAAAACAAATACAGCAGCAGGGGCTACGCCCCACTTGACGATATTTTTTACACATTTTGCAAAACACCGATAGCGTGTGTAACGCCGTATAACGACTTGTAACCTTGTAAACGCTGCACTCGCTAATACTTCATTCGAAAATTCATCAAGCGTTACAGCTTGTGCATTGTGGTGATACTGCACTTGAATGGCAGAACCATTTTTCTTAAACGTGATGTCTTGATTAAGGCTAATTTTGCTTGAGTTTTGCAACAACCCTGTGCCTGAAAATTGCACCCAGATAGATTGTTCGACGCATTTAATAAGGTCTTTTTTATTCATGGCTTATCATCCCTCTTCTGCGGTGCGGCTATAAGACCTATTTTTATAAGATAGGCATCAATACCATCTATCGCATCGTTAATACACGGCTCCACCAGTTTGTAGCCATTATTAAAAGCAAAGTCTTCCCAAAGGGCCTGAGAAAAAACAGCGGCAGACTCAATAAACGGAGCCTTACGGCCTGTTGTGTTTAACGCATACCAAAGCAACCGATCCATTCCTTTGAGCCAGCGAAAGTGAGATGAAGGTAATTTCCCAGATAACAGTGCCGTCTTGTGCATGGAATGCAGCAACGTGCGTGGATAGGGATGCTTTTTTAACCACTGCTCCGCTCTTTTGTCCTTTAAATAAATAACAAAGTCTTTGTTTGCAAGAGATAGATCGGGGTATCCTTTTTCCCCGTTCCACCTATGGTGATGACACGAACGATTCAAGTCATCCAGCAAGTTTTGCGTACGTTCTAAATCTCTCGTCTCTGAAAAAATACGCCCGCCAAAAATAGCGAACATGGTTTTTTCATATGGCTTTAACTCATCAATGGAGCTGATCGGTTGACCCAGGTCGGCCACCAATAACTGATGACAATGTGCGCGATCTAAAACACCATTGACGACTAACCCATGATGCTCAACCCACTCTTGCGGAGAAATCGCGCTACGGTGTTCTTCAGGGTTCGTGTTGAGTAATAAGTTATCGCGATCACCGTAATACAAAGACGGAATAATCGCTGGAGAATGTTTAGATATTACCCACGGCAATGTTTCTGCTGTAATTTTGCGGCGTGTTTTGTTCGCTTTATGCTTGATCGCCAGCGTAATCCCGCGAACCGTCAGAAACAATGGAATCCAAATAAACAGATAACCTGTTCTGTTCAAGACATATAAAAACTTCTCAAAGCTAACTACATCTGAGTTAGAGGCAAAATAAATCACCTCTTGTTGCCAACGTGAAATGATATTTCTCGTCAATGGCCAATCAAAAATTGCTAATTGATGCCAGACCCACTGCATACCAACGTAAACAATATCGGCATGTGCCGTATACCAGAGGTAAAATAAAAAACAAATACCCAATATGGCCATGCCAAAATTGATCATCCCCATATCGTTGTATCTTTGCGTACGCATGGCGTCAAAACTTCAAAGAATTTTTATAAACACGCTCGATATAGGCATACTTGAACTTGGGTGTGCGTGAATGGTAATGTCCAACACCATCCCAAAAGCTACCCTGAGCCTGGTTAATTTCATATCTGAGAATATAGGCCGCCGCTCGCATAGACCAACAAAAATCATGCGTAATCATCTGTTCGGTAACACCGAAGTCCGCATAAAGGCGTTTGGCCCACAATGTATTAATCTGCATAGGGCCATAGTCTGTTGTGCCATTTTTATTTACACTCTGTGTCCCAACGCGCCCACCTTCTGTTAACCAGACGGCCAACAAACCGCGTAGCGGCAAAGAGTAATCACTTGCCGCTTGCACAACACATACTGGAATTTGGGGAAACGTATCCATAGGCAAAACCGGCATAACTACCTTCTCTCCTGTTGTTGCACATTGCAATTATTTTGTATAATATACATTACGCAAAATAATTGCAAGAGGCGTATAAAAGATAACCATGAATCGAGCCAAGAGAGATGCGAAACCGACCCTACATTGAAGCTATCCCTGCTTATTACGCAAAAACAGACGATGGGCGTTGCGTGCCATTTATTATTGCTTTGTTGTTCTACAACAAAGCAGGAAAAATATGCTTCCCACCAGCGGTAGAACGTGCGATCAACAAAACAATTGAAGTCACCCAACGTGAAGGTTTGGCCACAGCAACGATCACCGATAAAGATGCTTTCACACTGACAGCAAAACGCTATTTAGAACGTGCCATGACTATTCCAGGCGCAATTGTCCTGTTGAGCTGCCAGAGTCCTGAAACTGCCGAACGATTGATGCAATTCCTCAACACAAACTATCAGTTAAGCCTAGTGAGAGAAGTTGCACCTTGATTTTTATCGCATTTTTAAACGGCCAGGGCTATCACGTTGACCTTGTTTTTGGTGGTCACGATTTTGATCTTGTTGGCCAGGTGGCTCAAGCGTAATACGCATACCAGGATTCAGTCTGCAACTTGCTTCTTTTATCAGTCCCCAATCATGAAAATGTAGCGTAGCAATGCTCAACGGCTTATCGCTAATCGTCAATTTAGCTGGGTAGGCAATCACTTTTAAATGTTTCCAGCCGGGTTCATCCATAATAGAAACCATCATATCCGGTCGTTGCACAATCAATTTCGCTAAATTGGATGTGTCCATTGTTGCCGTCAGCGCACCTTGTTGTGCCAGCTTTTCTTGAAAAATGGCGCGCAGTTCGTTGGTCATGCCACGCGACAAGCGCTGGACAGACATAAAATCGTAGTGTTGGATATCCTCTGCATCCGTTATTAAAGCATTCTGTTTTTGCCGCAGATCCATTGAAAAATCTACTACCGTAAATTCAAGACGATGTTTGTCTGCATAAGCACGCGCCGCCATAAACCCATCCTGTTTACTTTGTGAGCCGTATAAGGCAGAAAAAGTTCCCGCAATAGGATTATTCGTCGGTAATTTACAATCTTTCAATGACAATACCTTTGGCGCAGCATCTTCATAGAAATAGACGCTGGACAATTCGACGATGGAGTTGTTTTTTTCAGCCTTCATCATCCTCTTCCAAAGTTTGATGAACGTTGACATGACTGACCACCTTGGTCATTAACTTCAGACTTTCTTGGGGCGTTAACTTTAATCTTAGAACGGCCTCTGTCCAACGCAAAACAGGTTTTCCAGGCTGACCATCATGCAACAAAAGACGGTAAACGGACGGGGTTGATCGTCCAATCAACGTAGCAAATTTATCTCGATCCTGGACGGTATCTTTCAACCCAAGGTATTCATAAAATTCCTTGATGTTTTCCGGCGACTGTATAGGGACAGAAGCGGGATGTTTTCGATAAATATAAAGCAGCATCGCTAACACGGGGTCAGCAATTGGCTCGCCTGGCTTTGCGCGGGTCAGTTGCCACCATTTGGCATTTTGCAAACCAAAAGCATGGGCTGCCGCCCCCTGTGTGAAGCCATTTTCAATCCGCCAGCGCTCTAAATCTGCTCCACAAATTATTTCCTGCAAATCGTTCATGCTCATACCACTAGATAGAAAAAATCTTTAACTAAACAGCGCATAGATTGCCCTTTATATTTTATTGATGCCATTTGGCACAAAACTTCACACTTCCCATCTAGTTAAGTTTTGTATAAAATATATTATGCAAAACTTAACTAGATAAATATAGCTAGGGGAATCCCCAATGACACATACTGACGCAGCACTACAACGGTTTCGACAGGCTGTTTATGAACGTTTTGCTCCTCTGCCTTCTGAGAAAGATAAAAAACAATCTGCCGTAGCGTCGATTAAGCAACGCACAACGTACTTTTTAAACTGGCAATCAACCACCACTCAAAACCATACCCCGCCCACTATTTCTGATGAACTATTACTTCATTGGATTGCTGCTGATGTCACTGCCTTCAAGGATAGCGTTGCGGCAGAGCAAACTACCGCTGCATCACATATAAGGGGAAATTTTTCCGTATATCCAGCATACACGGAAATGCTACAAAAAGTTAATAGTGAAATAGCTTTTCTTGTCACAAAACTGGCCCCAGAAGATACCGAACAGCAAAAATCTCCCCACTTAGATCAATCCGACACAGAAAATCTGGCATTAACGGCCACACAAAAAATCAACGCTGAAGTAACAAGCGATAAAAAAATCGTTCTGAATGGTTTTATTTTCTCAAATTTAACGCCTAACGCCACCCCATCCGAAGAAGGAAATATTCCACCTATTCTTCCCGAGCAAATCGTCAGCAAAGTTTTGGAGAGCGTGACCCACCAAGCACTCAATGATGGCAGCGTTTTGTATCTGGTGAATAACCGACGCGCTTTTATTGACCACGGCGAACAAATTTTAATGGAATCACAGGCAGATAAGGATGAGGAGGCCATCCTCGCTGCTGTGTTATTGGCAAAAGAGAAATATCGTGGTGCATTTGAGTTAACCGGCACAGAAACATTTAAACGCCGTGCCATTGAGGTCATGCTCAAACACAATGTGGATGTGAGACTTAAAAATCCACAACAAGATGCCCTGCGTCGTGAGCTAGCTAAAACCATCACCCCAAACACCCAAGACACCCCACTGCCTGTCCATGCTGCTGAACATAACAGCATTGTAGGTTCGACCTCGATTACAGAAAAAGATGCGCCGCCTACAGAGGTAACGCCTACTTTGTCTCATCGTGAGCCGCAAAAAATCAATCATCTTGCAGGTAAGGTTATTAGACATGGCGAAGACTATTACGCACACGACAAAAACAACAAAGAAAGTTATTTCATCACATTGGAAAACGCCAATGGCCGTCAATCAACCCTCTGGGGCGTTGATCTGGAACGCGTCATTGATGAAAAAGGCATTGCCGTTGGCGATGATATCTGCCTGGAAAGTAAAGGCAAGAAAATTGTCGAAGTCGAACAAGAGGTTAAAAACCAAGCAGGCGAAGTCATTGGTACAGAAATAATTTCCACACACCGCAATGAGTGGGATGCCAAGGTATTGGCAAAAATATCGCCTGCTAGCGACACAATAAATACCTCGCCAAATTTAGATCCCGCGCTTATTCCAGTTCGCGCACATGACTGGTGGACGGTACAACGTGAGGCTATTCACAGTTGGGCAAAAACAGATGCCGAGTTGCAGGCTGATTTAACCGTACTTGGCCCAGAACCATCGATGGAGCATATTTTCTGGTTTGATAAATCAGTCCAGCAATGCGTCGCACCAACACATACCGAAAACACCCTCAACACACCGTCTCAAGCACACAACCTGGCATCCGAAACCAATCATGAATTGCGGCAGGGCGCAACCGCAACAAGCAGTCATCCATTGCGCGGAGAAGTATTCAGCATTAACTTAAAGGACTTAGATATGACGGCTACACATGCAGAGCAAGAACAGAACGCAATCCTTCGTGGGGTGAGAAAACTGGAAAGCGGGGAATTTGATACCACCGTGCTTTTGTACAAAGGTAAGGGTGATTATCTCCAGGGCTATATCAAAATTGGCGGAGAAAAGCGCCAGGTGATTGCGCATCTCAACCAACGTAAACCCAATGAGGCAACGGGTGAAACCAAGCCTAATTTTCTTACATTGTCAGAACCACATGGCAGCGGCGACGATACGACCTGGAAGGAAATTGGTTTCGGCAATGCCGTGAATAAACGTAAGGACGGCAAACCTGTGTATTTCGATGAAGTGTTATTGAGTGTAGACAAAGAAGTTTTTGGTGCGCGCCTTACAAAACATGCAGATGACGAGATGCAGCGCAAGCTCGGCTTTCAAGAACCCAGGCAAAAACGTCCCAAGTTTGAAGCCGGTAACGCAGGAGATGTCAGCCCAAAGCCGACAGCATCGGTGGCAAACGCTCAGGCGGTAAAGGCGGCCGATGCACCCCAAAAACAACCTCGTCGTAACGCACCGATGGCTGCCTGAGCTTCGGCTGTCTGTCTATCCAATGTGGAATCTTATGAAAACATGTATTCACATCATTATCGCAACCTTTTTGCTTTGCACCACCATCGCGCAAGCTGCCACATGTCGCAGTGGTAATGCCGCAGCACGAGGCAGTCAGCAAGGTTACGAGCGGGATAAACAGGCAGCCGAGCAAGTCGCCAAGACTGAGCAATCGTCGTCAGATATTCTTGGCAAGTGTGTGGGTGGTATCACGGGTGTGCTGACCGCCCCGCAGTTTCCTTCACTATCGGATATTTTTAATCAGGTGCAAAACAAGGTATGCCAAATCGCCAGAAATCAAATTGATGGTGTCATCAATGATGCCAATGGCCGCATCAACAACACCATGAATGGCATCCATAATCAGGTCAATAAAATCAATCAATCAACGGCTGGTGAAGTTGTTCCATCGCCACAAATCACGAACCCTGCCGTACAACGCAATGGCGGAAACAGCGCATCACAGTTTTGGAGCGATATTTGGAAGTAGCGTACGCTATCATTAGTCGCTAACTCCCCATTCCAAGTACTACGCTAATATCCTATGTGGCAACCATTTAAATTTTTCTATGATGCAATTAGAGAAGACTTTGGCTACCCTGTAACGTTATTACGCCTAATCAATAAGAACCCTAATATAAACATACCTATTACGGCACCAGAGCAAGTAATTAATGCCCATAGTGTTATGCAGTGGCAGAATTTCTGTGGTCATCCTCTTATACAAACCAGCAAAGCAGGCACGCTCACTGGATGGCGCTATTGCGCTGGGCATTATGAAAGTTTTCAGCAGCATCTCCCGGAAATTGAAAATTTCTGCCGTTGTGAAATTATAAAAAATTGGAGCTGCGATATTCAAGATGTAGTCGGTTTGTCCGCATCAAAATCTGACCTTGATAAATTTACCAGCCTAGACCGCATGGTAGAAAATAACTCTAAGGAAATGATTGAAACTATCACGGAAGAAAATTTACGTAAAAACCTTGCTCACGATCAAATACGTATTTTTAAGGAAAACTCCGTAGATTATTTTTCTATCTACATGTGGGATGGCCGTACATTTTTAATCAATCACGGTGGCTCACACCACTTTGCAGCCGCGCGATATATCGCTTCTCGAATAGGGCGCAAAGTTCCGCTCCGTGGCAAACTCTACACCTACTCTATTGATGCCTTAGCAGTACATGCTCTACAACAAAAATTTGACATATACTCAATATCAGGCAGTGAAATGTATATGGATTTCTTTGAAGCTATGCGTAATGTCCGCGGAACTTTTTTAGAATACCCACTCCCTCGTCCATACACTCATGCAAGTGCTATTTTGCTACCTAAAAACGCACCACGCACAGCACGCATATCACATGCGCTAAAAAAATATGGTGTATTCGACCTTGGCGAACATTTGACTCATCTCATTACTCTACAAAACGACCATCGCCGCAAATTACATAGCCTGTCAAAACACGCATAGCTAAAAGCACATTACTTGCACACAAGCTTTAACCCACCGTGGATAACTTGGTTGCCAACACCGCAAGGGTATTGACAATCGGCCAGCCGATACCCACGTTACCCACCGCTTACATCACTGACGCTTTTGTATGGACAACAAAAAACGTTGCCCACACGACAATTGCCCATACTATTTTTTAGATCAATCCAACAAAAAACGCACTTATCCACAAAAACCTTGGATAAGCTTGTTAACTCTTCTGGGGTAAGAATACGTCAGCGCAGTTGCGATCTGCCTTGCCAGTCATTCCGTTGTGTCTCAATATCCACTACTAAAACACTACAGCCAGTTCGACCCCAGAGTAATCAACACGCGGGGCAAGCCGGCGATGAGGGCCTTTTTCAAAATGCACCAGGCCGTAACCTTCCATTGTTCTTAGTGTCCTGGACAAATTAGATACCGCACGGCCTGTTTTTGCTGCAAGCTCATCGAGAGAAGCAGGATTGGTTTGCGCAATAATCGTCAGTAAAGCGCGATTGTTGTTAGAGAGTACTTTGGCTAAAGTTTCTAACGATTGAAACCAGACTTTTGGTTCGTTTTTCGCGGGGACATATTCACCGCGTGCAATGGCTAGTGTTCTCGCCTTGTATTGTTCTTGCGAGGCAATGCCAACCTTTAAGATATTAGCGGTTTTAGTCATAGCAATTTCTCCCTTTGCAAGATCATCTCAACTTCAGTCCAAAAGTCTTCTAACAAGCTCGCTGCATTTTCATAGACGTAAAATTTGACCTGTTCACCTTTGTGTTTGTGGTCATATTCAATCCGCGTTCTGATGCCTGGGCCAGAACCTTCATGGATAGCATGTGCATTATCGAAACCAAGAAGACGCGAACCCTTTTCGTTGTGCAACGTCAGGGAATATTTAATGCCATGCGGACGCTCAGGCGTAATAGCGCATCTTTTTACCTCAAACTTTACCCAGCAGGCATCCTGCACATCGGCTACAAAACGCTCCCCATCAAGTGATAGGAGCGTATCCAGGCTAGGGTCATGGCGAGTCATAGATTATGTTATCACATATTGATAATATAAGTCAAAGAAGGGGAGGAATCTCTGCTACCACCGCTACTCAAAATCACGAAACCGATTTCTGTACCACCAAGGACGCGCATAGACACGAGAGCCACGTATCAAATGTAGCGATTTCGCCCGTAACACCTTAAATGTTAAGCCAAATTTTGCGAGTACCGCAAAGAAAACAATCACGCCAACGGATAGGTATAACGTCCACCAGCGCGCGTGGAACAACAATAAAAACAACGGCATATAGGCGACGCATGGAATACCGAAAAACGTCGGTGTTTTGGAGGCGTATCGCCAAATAGAAATGCTCATCATGCAGCCTTTTTTGAACGTATCTGAAATGCTTTATGGCCTGCCAGCTCAATGAATTCTTCTTTTTCAATACGGCCAGATACATATAAATCCCACGCCTTGTCATCAAGCGTTGCATGAGCTTTTTCCAATTTATTACGCAGCGAGAGCGCGCATTTTTCATATGGCATATCTTGCAATTCATTACGCAAATCGCGGTCAAAGACGACAAACTCTCTGATAGCCTGACGTTTTCCATCGACTGTTTTGAGTAAACGCTGTACAACAATGACTCTGAGCGCACCCAGTAAACGAGACGCTACTGCGGATTGCTGTGCGGGTGGGTAAACCTGGATAATACGGTTAATCGTTTCAGCAACTGATTCAGTATGTACCGTCGCGTAAGTTAGATGGCCTGTCAACGCGGCCTCAATAAAAGCATCAACGGACTCCAAATCACGTATCTCACCTATACCGATAATGCTGGGTTTTCTACGCATCCCATTTCTTAAACCAAGCGCAAAATTTTGAATATCTCGACCAATTTGAGATTGCGATGGTTGCGGCCCTTTCCAGTGGATACCCCCCAAAACATATTCAATCGGGTCTTCATAGGTAATAACCTTGCGATCAGGCATACATATCCCAGCATAAGCGTATACACCCGCTTGAAAGGTTGTTTTACCAGAACCTGTTGGCCCACATACCAATACTGCCCCCATACCTGGATAAAGCGCTTGAAACAATTCAGGCTCAATATCCATCTTTGTAATGTCAGGTAATTCAGAAGGGATAACACGCATCGTGATGGAGTAAGCCTCATCAAGACGCGCTACCCGTGCTTGAATAAAATTGCAGCGAAAACGAATCACTTTCCCGCGTTCAATGCCCAGTTCTTCACCAGCAAGCTCTAGTGATCGATCAGCACCAGAACCCCCTCTAATGTGACTTTCCACTTCTGCTTGCCAAACAGAGGCAATCAACGCAGATAGCTGGCCCTGCTTAATGGTATGGATACTGGCTTGACATTGCCGACCATGAACTTCTACCCAAACATAATCACCGCCTTGGATAAGAATGTCTGAGGCATAATTATCCGCACAGTATTTTAAAAATAGCTTAAATGTATGTGGGTTTAAATTACCGCCGAAATCATATGGCTGAAATTTATTTGCAGTTATAGACATGATTCCATGTTTTTATAAATCAAAACTCGCTAACAACGTTTTCGTTTTTTCATTGACCAGATCTAAATGCGCATGTGTCACGACTGCCATCGCTTTTCCATCATCCATATGCGTGATAAATACATAGAGCTTTCCGGTTGTCTTAAGTGCTCCTTGCGCGCGTGCAGTTTCAATAAGCCTTGCGGTGCTTTCGTCTTCAACAGACAGATGACAAGGAAAACTAGAACTACCAATTTCTAAAACAGCACTTTGCTGACTTCTAGCCCTAGCAGACCAACAATAATCGCTATTAAATATATTTTTTAGTCTAAAACCTTTTGTAGCAAAGTCATATGGTTCTATATGCAGAATTTTAAAACTTAAGTCTTCTTCGGCATGAATATCTATCGGCAAGTGATAATAGTTTTTACTGCGAGAATCATCCAGGCTCGCATTGATCAGCGGTAGTTGAGATTCAGCAATTTCTTTTTTCTTAAAAGTATCGCGCTCGTTATAGTACGCTGAGGATAAGACATTAAGTTTTTCTTCATCCCTCAGCGCGGAAGTCCTTGCCAAGACAGCTTGTGTCAACACAAATCCGTCTGGCTTGCTATTCAAATCCACGTATTGTGACAACGGTACTTTTAGATCAGGCTTTAAGATGTCTTGTCCTGCCTGGACAGGTTCTTGCCCTACAAATACCGGCATAGGCGTTGATATCTTAGGGGTGCCGAGCATTAACGATGTGCGTGCTTTTGTCATATCTTCGTCTTTTTTGCTACATGCCACCAAGAACATACATAGCGCAATCACGCTGATTTTTATCTTCAACCGCATTGTCTCCAGCCCTTTTTATTTTAAGAAAAAACCATCCCTAAATTAGCTGCCCATTCGTCTGATTTGCTACTCGCAATAGGCACACGTATTACAGGCATGGATGGCATCAATGTTAACAACTTAAGTGCCGTTATCGCCTTGCTCTCAGGCTCAAGTTTCCATGAATTGAGTTTGTTAAAGTCGATAAATGATGACTTGCCTTTTTCCATGTAAAGAGCTTTTTTCGTGCGCAGATCAAAGCCTAGGTAAGCGGTATAGTTCTCTGATACAACTTCGCATTGTGGTGCAAAACCTTCCCCTTTATAAGGTTGTGTACGCTTTAACATGCGTTTTTTTAAGAAGTTTGGTATCCATTTAAAAACGACATACCCAAACAATAAACCTAGTAGCAACATGAATATTCCGACATAATGCCGCTTATTCAAAGACATATCACTAGTCGTAGCTGCATGAATAAGATCAAGCACTAGAGTCGAACTAATTGGCAAAGAAAGAAAAAAACAAAAGATAAAAAGTAATTGAAAGCAGTTCAATGTTCTACGCATTACGCACCCCCATTATTTCTGCATGATATGCATTATACGGAAAAATAGCGGGCAAGGATACTTTTAAGACTTCACCCCATTGCCATCTTTTACCGCGCCCGATTTTTTCCCGCCACCCATACCACCATGCTTTAGTTGCTCTAGTTTATTTGTAAAGATACCCATCGCATTACGCATACGATCATTATCATCTCTCCCCACTGTCGCAGACGCTTGTCCACCTACCCAATTAATCACCTGATCCGGCACAATGAAAATAAGGTTAAAACAGCTATGTACTAAGTTTAGACACATGGAAACATAAATCGCCAAATAGAAGATGATACTTAATAATCCCGTTACAGAATTAAACTGCGCATTCGCCAAGGCTATGCCAAACAATTGATTCAACAGTGTGCCACCCGCAATCACCGCAGCACCACCCAATAAAAATCCAATGACCATTAATATCGGCCGCATCATGACATTTAATATAAAAATATAACCATGTGCAGTACGTGCCCCCATCCCATCACCCTCACCACCTAAGTGCGTCAATGCCCATAATGGCGCGGCCACAATCGCTTCACCCACCACAACCAACCAGTTAACGGCAGCCCCAAACCAAATAATAAATGGCACCATCGGCAAGTATGTAGATAAAGTCCCCCCTAATAGCAACAACGCAACAATAGCCATTACCAAAAATGGAGATAGCGCATCTATCGCACCTTGTAAAAAATTTGGAATAGGAATTTTTGCAACCATTTTGGCAGCTGCGTAGGTAGCTATAACAGCTTCAACCATCCCAACCGTGTAATCACCCAAATCTTTCATCTTAATGAGCGGATTAACCTGGCCTCTACCATCACTACCCGTATCAAAATTAATAAGATAATTTATCAGCCTCTGCCCAGGCGAATTAAAAAAACTACCGATAATTTGATTAGCATCGCTTCCGGTGGAGCTTTTAGAGTAGTCCCCGCCACTTGTCGTGCCAAGTGTAGGTGTATAGGTAGATGCACTTTGTTGCGCTTTATATGCAGCCATCGCATTTTGATAAATGGACAACATCGCCGGATCACCATGTGGCGACATCCCATGTGTGGATGCTTTCGCGGCTACGGCATCGGATAATTTTGTGTTGGCCTGAGCGAATGTTTGATACCAAGAACCTAACATCCACCATCCACCATTCTTAATGGATGTGCTCAATTGCGATGCCAACTTAGCCATGTCCCCATGCTTTTTAGCCACCATGACATTCACCGTATTCTCATACTTGTGCGCGGCGGATTGAATTTCCATTTCCGCATCAGGCAACGATGCACGCGTGCCATTTTGCTTATTCACAACAGCATTTACAAAATCCCCCGCCTTTTGTTTAAGTGTGTTTTGCATCACCCTTAATGCATCAGCATGTGCCTTACGAATATCGGAGGTGTCAATCGTACTACCAAATAAATTGGTCGATTTCTCCTGTTTATCGAAATTATTATTAACATCTGCGCCACCACAAACAAAGCTGTCATTTCTTAATAGCAAACCAGAATTCGACCAAAACTCACCGATCTTTCCCCCATTCACCACCAATGCGCCACTGGCTTCCGCATGAGCCAAACCGAGATTAATCCCTTGCATACATAGATTGGCTTCAAATAAATTACGCGCAAGATTGACTGTGCTAGGCATCACAGGCTGAACAACCATCGACTTACCATCATTAAATGCGGATACGGCCGCATCTACACCGATATTGGCAATGCCAACGCCCATCAATGACGCAGCCCATAGCATGAGAAGTTGTGACAGCGCCCAGCCATTCGCTGTTGGTACAAGCGCTGCAAAACCCCAGACTAGACGTAATGGCCCCCACAAGGTATTTGTGTTGCGATCATAAACTGTCCCGTCATGTGCAATTTGCGTCGTTTTTTTAAAAAAAATGTAGATGGCAAACATCGCGCCAGCCACTAATAACGCGCCGTTAAAGACCTGAAATACACTCGCCAAAACCGTGTCGTCGCCTCCTGAACCACCGCCAGCTAAAGGGTTATTCACGACGTTGCCATAAATAGAAACCAGTGCTTCGCGTGATTTGTCTCCTGCACGTTTAGCTGCACTGGTAATGTCACCGAGAGATGCACCTTCAGCCCAAGATGTTAGCGTAAATAAACCTGAAATAATGGCCAGGACGAACTTTATAAATTTATTAGCCATCATTTCGCTCACCTTGCTTTTTTCCAAACTCAGGGTCTAGCGTTATCCACACCCAGCCAGGTACTTCACGCATAAAATCTTCCAGGCCACCTTTTTCTTCTATGGAAAGCCTTCTTGTCTGCAATTGCCAAAGCCGTAGTTGCGCACGTAACGCCACCAAGAAGAAAAGTGGCTGACTCGCGATGAGAGACATGATGCTTAATAAAATACTTCGACCATGACCAAACGCAATACCGCCTAAGAAACCATACATACCAAAAATTGCAAAAAGTAGCCCTATACCCAGTGCAACCCTTTTATCGCGTAGGAACAATCTGTATAACGCTTTTTCTGATAGCCCATTTTTTGAACAACGGCGCATCACATCGTCAAAAGAGTCATTACGTGTTAGTTTTTGGTCTTTTAATGTGTCGCTAAATTTTTCTTTTACGTCAAGGCCTAGTTCTTTTATTGTGTCTAGGTTTTGTCTACTCGTTTGGAACTCTTTTTTTACCAGCGTTACGGTATTGCGCATCGCGCTGAAAGGCAGAACAACACGCCATAAAGCTTTACCTACCGCTTTGATCTTTTGATTATCTTGCTTGTCCATTTGCCCCCCCCATACTTCCCGCTACGGCACGGTATTTTTCTGTAAGAATGGGGGCGTATTCTTGACGGGCCATGCTCGCTAAAATCTGGCCGTTGATGATATTGTTTTTCTGAATGTCATTTTTCAAACTAAGTAGCAGCCAGTTATTCAGCGATGCCACACGGATTTGTTCGCGTAGCAAATTATCTCCGCTCATAGACTGTAAATCGGTTTGATATTCTGTATTTGCATAGCGACGACCTACCTCGAATACCTCAAATTCACGGGCAGACATCATTCCGCTGCTACGCGCTTGCCTGGATGCAAAGAGGTTGTAATAAGCACCCGCAGAAGGTGAAGTAAACGTTTCTTTGAGTAAATTCTTTGTCTCTGGGTTAGGCTGGCTATCAGCCAGTCTTTGTTCTTGAGGTTCGGCCGCGGCTGAAATCATGGCGTTGTACTGGTTCATTAAACCAACGTATTGCGCACCCGCCACGGTGTCTGCCTCGCCTTTGCGTAGTTGTGGCGCAATGGAACGCCGCGTTGAGTTTTGCACATACATACGCCCAGCATCCATTTGCGCTTGAGAAAAAGTTAAATCATGGCTTTTCCCATTTGCGCCAGCGCCATTTAATATGGAGTCAATACGTTTATCAGCACCAGGCATCGTTGTCGAGAGTGCTGGACATGCACGTGCACCACCGTAAGCAGCATAATCATCCGCATCACAAAATTGCGCATGTATTTTTGCTGCGCGTGATGCGTCAATTTCTGGAGCTGGCGGCGGAGAATTAATTGCTTTAGAAATAGCGGCATTATTAATACCGCCTGAGCCACCGGGACGCATATTCCCTTTTTCAGCACTTGCCACCGCGCCAACCTGCCCTGCTCCACCAGACCCCGACTCACTACAGATATGATTGGGCACCGTATAACGCTGTCTTGCATCTTCGAGTCGACGGCTTTTATCTTGCGCAACTTCAAATTCACGCTGGGTCTTTGCTGCGGCTTCGATAGTACTCGCAATTTTTTGACCATTTTGGTTTGTAGCAAGGCCAATGTTGTACAAGAGCGTTGACATGCTAGTGTTCATCGCTGTCACTGCTGCAAGCACCAGTGCATCAAAAACAGGATAGCCACTTGCCCGAACGGGGACAGATATAGCCATACCAATCATCACGGAGAGAGCTATTTTTATTTGCAAGAGCTTCATAAACAAAGCTCCTTTTGTTTATTAATATTTTTTTCGTAGGATGTCGCCAATTTTTCAGCAAGCTGTGCAACGACAGAGGTGTCCTCTTTATCTGTTGCCTGCTCTTTCATATATTCAATGGTTTCCGTTGCAGTACCAAGCGGAAAATGTTCGGCCAATAGCTTTCTCGCCTGTGATTGGCCAATGCGTTTATAAAGACGTTTACGCAAAGCCATATCTTCTGCGGTCGTAGAAAATGCCCACATTTCAATTGGCCCAACGGTATTGGTGAGCATTTGCGTAATTGTTCCCAATTTTGTTTTGAAAAACGCAAGAAAATTTCCTCCATCCGGCCCAGGGCCAACCGCCTCGCGCTGTAAGCGACGAATCGCCTCATCAGAAACATTGAGTTTCTCGCGTAAAACTTTCTCATCACCCTGGCTCCCCCCTCGCATGACATACACAGAGGTTGCCGAATCCAAAAGCGCCTCTGGATAATCAGATAAAAATTGGGAAGCGCAACCAACCCGAATCCCCCATTTACGACCCTCACGTCCATCCTTTTTCACTGTTTCTACAAAGGCACTCAGGCCGTTTGTATTGTGGAACTCATCATAGAAAATAGTCTTTTGCTCATCTTGTACATCGGCAATCCTTTTCATGTGATAAGGGTGATAGAGAGGTGGAATATTCGACAACATATCGTCGTTAATGAAATAATTTTTAGCTGCCATTTGGCGCGCAAACATATAAACAATCGCTGACCTTAAACATCCCTCGGGCGTTTTGCTACCCACCATCTCCTGCAAATCAATTGAGATAATACGCGTCTCATTATTCAGCTCAAACTGCGTACGCCCAGCAAACAGTGCATAAGTTGATGCCGCATCAGAAAAACAACGATGCATATAAGAAAGCAATGGCTCACCCGTTTCTTGAACGGTCACTTCGCCATACATATGTTTTATGGTTTCATGCTTCAAATGCCCAGAAAAATCTTGCAGAATTGGTACAGCTTGACGCTGTGCTATCGCTGCCTCACGCACATAACCGGCCCCAAACAACATATCCGTTACCTCATACCACGTTGCATCACGCCACCATTGCACATCGTGTTTTTCTTTTAGACCTGATGTTTCTAATAGGTTATCGATCTCTGGAGAAACTTGTGGCTCATATACGTTTGGTGATTTTGTGGCACACGCTTCATACGCAATGTTTAATAATTTTTCATTGACTTGCGCACAGGCACCTGGTGCCACTTTTTCTGCCGCATTGGTGCATAACAGCGTCATAAAATCTTTTAGAAAGTCTTTTTCTCGTTCTGTAGGAAAACGTGCGCCAAGCTGTGTATCCCAAGGATTAACAGCGTATTTCGTGGAATTTTGTAGTCGTAGATAAACCGCCTCGTGTTTGCGATCATCAGAGAGAGAATCCTGAATTAAATAAATCAGCCCAGAGGAAGATGGCCCCACATCTGCAAACATCATTAATGGCAAACGAACATTGCCTGCCTTATAAATAGCAGCGTGATTCATGGTGTTGAGCCAAACCGATTTACCTGAACCGGGTATCGCCGTAATCAACTCAATCCATGTATCTTGCAAACGACTACCTAGTTGAATTGGATATATCTTTCCATCTGGTGTGCGTACAACAAGTGAGCCATTTTCACTCCAAGGCGTGGCTGGGCGCTCCAGCGGCATTAATTTCAGAGCATCGGTTAATGGTGGCACCAAACGGTTAGCGACATTTTTTGTTGTAAAGGCAGGAATCGTCGAGGCCCAGGCGGCTAAAGGATCACCGTGTACGGATGTCACCTGGCATATGCCCCACGCTTGAATAGATTTTTCTAAAGCAGCCATACGCCGCTTTGTCTCGCGCTCACTACTTGACCATGTAGAAGCGGTCACTTTCATTGAGCAAATCACATCTTCTTTGCTGCGCTCATTCAAATCATCAAATGATTCACGTATCTGTTTATTGTCTGGCAGCAAACCAACAAATGAAACGAGCATTTGACGCGCACGCATTTCATTTAATCCACCCGGACTTAAATCGATGCGAAGACGCCAAGGTATTTCTCGATCAACGGTAGCAAACAAAGAAGAAAATGGTTGAGGCTCTTGCGGCCCCAACTCCATCGATAAATTGCCATGCCATAAATCATCGGTTTTTATCAACTCGCCTTTAGTTTGAATATCATTGGTACATATCTGATAACTCACGGGTGGAGGCACTAAGTCAGAAAAATCGACGCTATCCTCACGTCCACGCGGAATAAAGCGATCTCCAGGAAGAACTGGGCGAAATTTTTGCGATGTACGCTCACGATTTACCATAATACGCACACGTTTCACGGCTTCGTGTGCAGTGATTGGACGTAGCATGATGCCTGGTTGGCCATTCACCCCGCATTTCTCAAAATCAAATTTGATACGCTCCACCATCGTGTCATGACGATACTTCATCGCCATCAAAACAGTCGCTGGATTTTGCCCATAAGCGATGCGCGGCAATTTATGTTTAATGGCATCCTGTGCGCGATCTTTTATCTCCCGCTTGATTTCCTCTGGGCTCATCACATTGATATGTGTATAAACAATCAATAAATTTTGTTCCCAGGCTACCAAGGGTGCGTTACGTCGTACACGATCAATAATGATGTCTTCTGATTTGAGGCCAATGCGCCTTGCACTTTTAAGTTGCGGCTCGGCCAAACGCATTAATTCATCGAGAGAACGATCAGGATCACGTTCAAAAGAAAAGGTCATTGAATGGCCAAAGCGCTGCATATAGCCACTCATTTTTACGCGCAAACTGTCAATCATCTGCGAAAAAAAATCTTCCGAAATAATCTGATAAGTCCCCTGCACATCAAACACCGTCAACAATGAATTACTGTCAGACACCAGGATATAAGGGGATGTACGATGTGGCTTTCGTTTGATATCCTGATCAGTCAAACCTATCGCTGTTGCCAGTTCGCAATATCCAGCAAAATCCTTGCCCATCATATAGCGCGCCATATAAGCAATTAGGCTATCAACGGCCTCTACGCCTTTTTCTAAAAAATTATTCATCCTTAGTCCCTTAGGCCGGTGCATTCATCACGTTGTGATAAACCTCTCCCCACTTGGCAATGGGGAAAGCAGCATACGATTCACGGCTCCAGGTTGTTACATACTGACTATACAAGCCTGGATTAAAAACAACGCTCATACTGTGAAAAACAACCTCACGTTTTTCTCTATGTTCTTCGTGGAAACGCGTCAATGCCTCTACGAATACGCCAGGCTCATACGACCCCCATGCCTCTTTAATGTAATCACGATGCGAAGCCAACCAGTTAAGTAATTTTTTACCATCGTCCCGTATCGAAGCATCATCAGATTGCAATGCAATCATGATCGTGCGTTGAAGATGGTTCACATCCTGACCAGATATTCCAGGGAGATATGCAAGCACAGCATTACCCTCCCCTAGTTCGCCTAAATGTTGCCACCCATGACATAGTGGATCAGCAACCTGTAAATTATCCGGCTGGATATCACGGTGGTTATCTGTCAGGTTATGGACATGGTTACGTTGAGAATAAAAACCACAGAACATGCAGCGATAGCCATTTTTTGTTAGGGTTTTCTGGCGTAATTCGTTATCCAGATCACTTGACTCAAGAGCATTGCCTGATTGATCGCCCCAGATACGACTCTTTGTAGAAAATGTCAGCGTTGGATATGCAGCCTGCTCGAAATTTGTAGCCAAGCCTGGCTTCGGCTGGATCTTTTCAATATCCATCTTCGCAGGATCGTACGTACTGTTTTCGTTTATCGTCATATTCGTCTATAAGTATCAGATGACTATCGCTGTGTTATTCAAAGTATTAGCGTGGCAATTGACCTTGCGAAGAACCCTGTATACCGACCGTCTCTCCCGCTTTGAGCATCACATAACCTGTCGCACCTAGTGCTGCACCAGCAAGAATTGGCACAAATACTTGACTCCCTTTAATATGACTTTGTTCACCCTCTTTACCCTTTCTCCACCAGTTATAACCGCCATATCCCGCACCACCAAAACCAACGGCTGAGAATAATTTTCCAAGACTGCCTTTAATCGAGTCACCTTGCACAGCGGCTGTATTGATCATGCCAGCAATCCCATTCTGGGCATGTGCGGCATTCGCTATAAACAACCCAGCAAAAGTCACCGCCGCACTTGCCATCATCAAACGTTGCTGACGAGGTGACTGCGCATATTGAAGGCTTTTGTTTATCAATGAAACATGTGCTTTTCTTGTGACATCTCCGGCCCATGTAAACGGTTTAAATGCTATTTTTTTCACTGCGCTCTCCTAAAAAATGTTTTACCAAAAAAGTTTTAATGAGTGTCGAAATGCCTCAATCATTTGCGTTATCTGCACCAACGCTGACCCACCCAACATATGAGTAATGGCTTTCCAGACATAATCCTCAGCACCGTGTGAAGACTGCCCATCCATCCATGGCTTCTTCAAAAGCAAGCATCCCTTGAAAAAGAAGAATCCGCCTGCGACACTGGCAATGGTTAAGGCCGCATTGACCGCCTCGGCAAGACGGCCAAAATCCGCCACGCCACCATACGAAATAGGCCCATAAGTCACCACTCCTGTGCCAAAAGTATTCCACGCGACGTTGATCGACCTGGAAAGATTGAGTAATAAAGCACCCACTAAAATTACGGGCAAAATATCCCCAAACGTCACAGGACTATGCCCAGGAAACCGCGAGGCGCGTTGCATACGCATCAAAGAACTTCCCACATACGAAATACCCACGACCGCACCTAACACCCAAAGCAACCGCCACATTGCGACAGAAAATTCGTTAGCGAAGCGAATAATCATTTGTGCTAAATCCATGATGCCCCCTCCCCTAACGGATATCGCCAGACGTTGTCACAACACGCCGTGCTTCAGGTTCTATCTGTAGAACACGCATATCACCAATCACATCACCCGCCTGAACAAGGTGAATGCGGTCTTCCTTTGTATTTTTTATCCATACCTGGTCACGATAAATCGTGTTGATTTTGAAATCGGCGTGCACGATTTCTTTAGTGACGTAATCGCTAGCGATTTGAGATGGTGCTTGCGTTTTTATCTTTAATGGATGGCTTGCCAGCTTCTTTTTTCTAATAGATGCAGTCGTTGTGCATTGCACAGGTTTCGCTTCCATCTGAGCTATTTTTTTCTGTAGCGTGTCAACCTGATCTTGTAAGTCGACTACCTGATTTTTTTCTGTCTGCGCGGCAAGATCAGGTAATGAATTTGATTCAGTAAAATTTGCGTTAGGTAAATCGTTCTGTGATGTATTGATTACCTGTTCACTTTCAGCCAGGGAATGATTACGTTCCATCATCGATGTATTCATCGGTATCTCTTGTGTGTCATTGAGTACCTTTTCCTGCGAAGAAAAAATATGCGGTGCAGAAATCCATAAAAATGCCATGCTTAATAAAGCCACAACGAAATGCACAGGTTTCAGACGCAATAAAAAATTAGAGCGTGTTCCTTGTTTTATGGATGGGCTATCCAATGTCATTTCTTCGGCAACAGGTACTAAGCCTTCAGACACTATGGGTTGCCGTATGTCGAAGATATCTAGTTCACCATCTTGGTTTTTGGATTCAGGCATCGTTGTCTCGTTGTTTTATTTTTTGGTGTGAAGTTCATGGTGTGTAATTACCAGGTGGTATCTGTTGATTTTTTTGACCACCAGGATAATTAGATGGGTATGTCGCCGTAGGCGGCGCTATATTTTTACGTGGCTGTTGTAATGCTGGCTGGCTCAGTACGCTCAGATCAGCACCTGACTCTTGTTCAGCAACCTTGGCGCTGGCTAGAACGGGGCCGATAAACTGCACACCTATCGTTGTGCCTTTTTTAATCACGACTTGTCTGACAGGCGTATTGGCAATATCGTTTGCCAATACCTGTCCTGTCTGTTGTCCGATACCACCGATAATGGTGCCGGCAATGGCTCGACCACTTGGCGTTGATGGATAAGTCTGAATTACGCCCCCCTGAGGGGTGATGATGTTCTGCATACTGGCTTGCTCGTACAGTTGCCCTGTACGTCCAATACCCATTGCAATAGCTGGCAACACAATACGCGAAAACCATCGATTATTGACTTCACCAGAAAGCGCCGTTCTCATTGATGTTGGGTCAACAGCCTTCGCGGTAATCTTATAAGCGCTACCGCGCCACTTCATAAACGTAAAAGTCATATCAACCGTATTTGTCAGTCGCGTATAACCCATTGCAAATACTTTTGCGCCAGCATAGATTCCTGTGTGGATATTTGCCACGACAACCGAGTTTTCATCCGTATCAATATCGGTAGCCAGGACGGCTGGCACTAACTCAAAATCATTCACCACTTTTTGTACTACGGCTGTACCTGGTTCTGATGGCACAATTTCAGCAACCCGCATAATTGATTTGGTATACCCTGCCCCATCTGCCGACACCCGCGCGACACCATGTGACACCGATGCCCAATTACTCATTAATCCGTGTGTCTGGTCAGTAACTTCTTTTTCTCTCTGTTGATCTTCCTGTGTGTTTTGATAAGTTGCTGTAGGGTAATAGGCCGTTTCTTGCTGAGGTGACGACGGTGATGATGGCGCTTGTTTTTGTGCTGCCTCTGGCACATGGGTCGTTTCAGCGGATAAAACAGAAACATAGGAATCGCCACTTTTCTCTGCTACTTTCGCCTTCTGCTCGTTATAACGATTCAGCACTTGGCTGTAATGTTCTGTTTCCTGAGTAGGTACGCCATGCCCATTTGTTTGCACGGCGCTGATGCTTGATGGTTCTTTCGATCCACTTGTAAGCCATGTGATCGCGACATAGCCCAATGCAGCACATGCCACAATAAAAATAATCATGACAGCCTTACTTTGACGACCCACATCAGATTGCACACTCATATCGATAGCCTCAATTAATGTCTAGTTGTAATGTGAGGGAACGCCCCATATCAGACAAAGTGATATAGGGCGTTGGAGGAAGTCTGTACACTCTGGTGCCATCGCCTGATGCCATACTTTGATCAAAAGCGTTTTGTATATCGTGTAGTGTTCGAATGAACAACGACCCATCAAACTGCCATATCTGTGTCCGCGCAGGTACTGCACCGTGAGCAACAACAAGCTTGGCTTCTTTTGGTGGTAATCCATCTAAAAAAGATTGCATGACATCGTCGTAAAGCGCTATTTTTCCGGGCTCAAGAAAGAATGCTTGTGCATTAGGGCCTCGACCCGGCAGACGCAGGTCTAGTCGATAATCAACCACTCTGTTTTTTGCTTTCGTGTCTGTTTCAGCACTGACCAGCTTTACAGCAACAGGTATTGCCATACCCTGTAAGAAAATCGCGAGATTGCCTTCCTCATAGGTGGATAGAGCAGACACCACCACTATTTGAGAACCCTCCAACCACTCTGCATCAAAATAACGGGTGTCAGATACGCGGGGACTCGCCGCCAACGGCCACGGTGCTCCGGTGGCATCAATAAATACCAGCGTAGAAATTTCACCAGGAAGAACACGCACAATGGGCGGTGCTGCACCAGGCGATAAATCGACAGACACACTACTGATACGTGGCGTTGTACGCACAGGACGAAATGCTTTTGCTTTGCGTAAGGCATCGAGTTGTTTGCGTAGTTTCACTACCTCATTATTTGTGAATGGTGAGACAATTTGTGTCGCACGATCATAGTTACTTGGCGGCACTAAGGGTGGCATCAATGCCATGCCATTTTGTACAGATGGGGTTGAATTTGTTGCTTGTGCATTAGCACTTGGAGGAAATGCTTGTTGTCCTTGCTGATGCGGTAGTCCTCTTCCTTGTTCCGCCACCAAGGAATTATTTCCAAGCGATGCTTTAACCCACTGTTGTTGTGTTGTTTTAGGCGGTGTCTGTTGAATGCTTTGTGAAACTTGCGCGCATACTAAAGCCGACATCAAACTATTAGCCAGTAAGCACGCCATGCGTTTCATATTGAGTGCCTTAGAGTGGTTTGGTCACAAGCTGACCAATGCCCACACCCTCGATAGAATCTAGCGTGTCCACACGCTCAACGCGGACGGTTGCAATAAAGCGCTGCGGGGGCAATTCTGATGATTGACCGGATAACTTAACCTCTATAGGTAGCTCGACAATCCACACGTAAATGCCATTTTCAACGCCCTCTTTACTCAATACCCCTGTACTAGCCGTAACAGACATATTCATGCGACGATTGCGAACGGTTTCAAGCACACCCGATGATTGCAAAGAATCAAGAAAAGACTTAAAGCCATCACGAGTATATCTGTAACGGGTATCTTCAAGCTGTTGGCGCCAATTTAAAAAATCCATCGTGAATGACCTATTCACTGAATCTTTTGCATACTGGATAATGTCCGCTGGCTTTCTATATGGTCTGGACATTGGAATCATAGGAAAAATACGTCCGTTATCAGACCCGAAATACTCACGAATGGGATGCGCTGCGAACCAACCAAGTGCGCCATTGCCAACAACGGATAACAGAAGCGCTATAGATAAAATAAAGTTGAGTTTGATTGAAGACCCAGCGATAAATTGGATATGCTTACGATCTTTCTCCATACGAACGGCAGACATGACCGCATCGTCTGTGTGATGAAGCTCTTTCGCTATATTTTCAATCGAACTCTTTTTTTCTATCATCCCGCGGCCCCCTTTTATTTGCATTGTATATATTATGCGGAATATAGCAAGCAGTAAAGGACGCTAGGTTAATATGTGTCACATCTTTTAATTCTCTGGCAAGAATTGTTCGATGTATCTTGCCAACGCGGAAGCCGACGGCTCGCCCCATAATTCCTTGGCATACCAATGCGAAAACAACGAGCGGACCATCACACTCTCGATTCCTCTATCAAGCTTCAAGGTTTTATTTTGACTTTGCTCCTTGAAACGATCAAAAATATCCTTGCGCTCTTTATCCTCGATCTCGCGATAAACCGCCAGCGCCTCTTGGCTCCGAGCTGCTAAGAATTTATCCATAACGCTAGGGCCTGCGGCCTTGGCAGTAGGAGACGGCTTCGCCAACGCCATAGCAGTCGAGGGTGGATTGCGCACCAAGTCCTGCAAAGCCCAGCGAAAATAACCAGCCGGGGCTCCCAATGGGCTCATATTTTTGGATGCCGCGCGACTCTCTACCCGAGTGATAGCCATCCGAATGATGTCGTCCTTGTGCACAGCCAGAATATCGCACGCGGTTCCTTTGCTAAGTCCGAACTTCATGATGCGCTCCATGAGCTCAGAATCGACGACAGGGGGCGCCGGGAACTCCAACTGGGGCTGCTTGTTGAATTCCACACGGAATTGCAGTTTCTCAATGCGTCTGCCTTTCTTATGTTCGACCAGCTCAACCGAAATGTCGGTGAGCGCATTGACCTCGGCAATCGCGGGCTTTAATACGTCACGCTTAAAGTATTTGTAGACTGGAGGGGCATCAGTCGAGATGGAGTTACCTGTAATAATCCCATACCAATGTTCGACGCTTTGGATAAAAGTGACCTTGGAGGGATTGGTCGCGTAGCGCCGACATATCTCGTAGAGGGCCAAGGCCGAACCAGACTTCAACGAGCTCTGGTAAACGATGGAAAGGCGCGTGAAGGTACTCGGCGCCATAACCAGCTCGTGAACCTCAGGGGGAAAGGCATAGCCGAACCACACCTGACCGGAATTGCCGTTTAAACCCTCAGGATTGACCAATGTCACCGACGAAACCAAGCGCTCACTAGTCCATTGTCGCTCGTTCTCCATGAGCAACTTAATGTCTTGCATCTTCTCAAGCAAATCTTTGAGGTTGCGCGTGTCCTTGCTATCGTAGGCGGCATCACGCGCGAGCTCGATAAGCGGAATCCAGAAATACTTCTTAGCGGCTGGCGTGTCGATGGGAGCATTGAGCCCAGGGAGCTTCATCTCTTGGGCGTGGTAAATCATTACGTTGAAGACCTTGCGAGACAGAAGAGTCAAACTGCCCTCGACAACCCGAAATCCAATTGCCTCGTTGGTCTTTCGGAACTCCCTAGTATCCATCGGTGTCGCTAACGCCAGTTCGTCAACTGCCGACTTTGTCTTCTTCGTAGCCATGCCGCTTCCCTAAAGATCGTCGCGCTTTATCTGAAACTCCGCAAGCGCTATGGTGAATTTTCACAATAAATTATCTCACTTTTCGATGAAAGTGTGTTGATTTCACTTTTCGAATCACACTAAACCTTACTCACCAATACATGGAAAGTTTGTGGACACTTTACACACCTGCGCCCTACCAAAACTCAGTGCCTGAATCCACACTTACTAGAGCACCCTGTAAAAGCTCACCTCAATGCCAGAAAACCCGTATGGATAAACAAAAGGTACAGAAAACCAGCCGTTTTTGTCATCACGCAGCCCACTTATTCCACATTGTATACATAATAAGAAATAAAGCAAATGATAAAGGCGGGCTACTTTACGCACTTATGCCCTGAAAAAGCTCACTACGCTCCCTGAATGCACTCACCTAAGTACCCTGTAAAAGCTCACCAAAAAATCTGTTTCACCCTGAATACACTCACCTATCACCCTGAATACACTCACCTATCACCCTGTGGAAGCTCACCTCGATAGCCTAAAACCATTATGGGTATTACGTTTGCGGATGCTTAATTTGTATTTAAGGTTTTTAAGGGTTGCTTTTTAAAAAACCTCTCAATAACCTGTGAGCATTTTGAATAAAATTTCAAACCATACCAAAAGCATCTTCAGACAATAAGCTTTGCAAAAAATTTAGAAGGCGTGTTAATTACGGCGTAAAAAAGTACCACCTGGCTAGGTAAAAGGAATAATGGCAGCAACATTGTCACCTCCCATGATGACCCGTGTACGTAATCTGGCCAGTCAGAAACTCTTGTAGAGGGTGTTTTCCTGCAATCATGGACTTTCCAAAGTGTAGGAGAACACTACCCCCCCCTGCTAAAGCTCACCATTAGTCACCACACATCGATCTGTGGGTGTTTTTTTAAGATTAGTTGGAACTTGTGCGTAGATTAGCTGGTCAGAAGCTCTTGTCTAGGGTATTTTTAACAAGCATAGACCTTCCAAGGTATAGGAGAACTTCATCCCCACCCTGGATTAGCTCACCTTTGCAGTATGAAAGTGGTTGATTACTGTGCATGCTAGCTCACCCCCTCTCCCCGTTTATTCTCACCTATGTTTGACTTGCTATTTGATAGACTAACCACAGCTTGTCTCCCCCCTGCTAAAGCTCACCATTAGTCACTACACATCGATCTGTGGGTGTTTTTTTAAGATTAGTTGGAACTTGTGCGTAGATTAGCTGGTCAGAAGCTCTTGTCTAGGGTATTTTTAACAAGCATAGACCTTTCAAGGTGTAGGAGAACGTTACCCCCACCCTGGATTAGCTCACCTTTGATTTTGTTAAAACAAGTGGAAGTATGTTTCTAGGGCGACTCCACCCCCGAAAAGGCTCACCATGAGCAAAGTACAGGAGTGTGTGAGCGAAGCGGCCCACTTCAGTCTTTAGAGAACAGAGCCTTGATTTTCTCTCCAATCTCCTCGGCTGCATCCACACTTAGGCCATTGAGCACGAGTTGGATGCGACCACCTTCCTCGAAAGACTTAAACTCGCCTTTGGCACCACGGAAGGTCAGTTTCTCGATTTTTGAGCGCGGACGCTTAACTGGCCCTTTAACAGCGGATTTACGTCGAGCAACCACATCGCGGTAGCCCATTCCAGTTTTAGCCACTTCGAGGATAAGTTCCAAAGTATCTTCATCGCCTTTGACTGCCCAATACTCGCGAATGGCATTGAGCATTTTGTGGTTGAGCAGCTCGGTATTCTCAGCCACGGAATGAATGATACGGTGAGGGAGGTTGGCCAGCGACATCGTCCGACTAACATGGTCTTCGCCTAGGTTCAAGGCTTTGGCGAGGGCAACTTGAGTTGGATATATTTTTTTTTCAATCAGCTCTTTCCATTTTATCGCGTCGTCCAAAGGCGATTGATCGCGGCGCTCAACGTTAGCTGCTCGGGCCTCCTCGTAGAGCTCGCGATCACTGGCAGGACGAGGACGGATTTCGACACGCAAAGTAGGTAACCCAGCTGCCCTGGCCCCGCGAAGGCGCGTTTCCCCCTCAATCAGCACCACTTCGCCATGATCGTTAACATAGGCGGTTGCCGAGACACGTTGGCCGTTGTTGGACATGGACTGTGCCATATCGTTGACTGCCGAGGAGGTATAGACCGCCCGCGGATTGAACGGATTCGACTTGATTTGGCCGACCTCTACCTCGTAAACCCCACCTACTTGGTATCCACCAGACACATCTTGGCTAGAGCCAACTTTTTTGGTTGAGCCTACAGTTAGCTCCGGCATGTGCGTTGCAATTAGTTCTAAAGGTGAAGACCCAAGGCGCGGATCGCCTATGATCGGAGCAACGGATGCTACGCTTTCGACTTCCGCGATGCGCTCAAAAGCTACGACTTTTTTTTTGAAGCTGGCCATTATTCTTACTCCTTGCCGTTAATTCGTTTGATAATTTCCTTGTAAACCGCATACATTTCGTCGATAGCTTTCTGAGAGCGATCACGGCCTTTGAGCTCATGGACTGCTCTGCCGCTTTTTCCAGTGGCCAGCCATGAAGCACGCGAGGCGATGTGGGATTTGAAAACCGAGATGTCTTCGCTTGCGAAGTAGTCGCGCAGCTCGGCGGTGGCTTTCGAGCCTTCTAGCGGCGATACACGTGTCAGAACAACGTGAGCGGGTATTTTTCCCAGCTCATGTCGTGGTCCCATTTCTTTGAGGGTAGAAAACACGCTGAGTGTCGATTCGACTTCCTGCTGATCAGCCCCGCAAGGCACCAGAACGATGTCGGAGAGCAGCGCACACTCAAGCATTGTGCGGTAGTTCTGAGCACCGATATCGACGACGATCAGAGTATATTTGCTCGCCAAATTCGCCAGCTCACGAGCAGGGTTGGCTGGCAATGCCAACACTGGAATCGATGGAGTTACGCCTTCTTCATTCCTAATTCTTGACCAACTTACTGCAGAACCTTGTTTGTCGGTGTCAAGAAGAACGACATCCACATTTTCGGAAGCGGCCAAAGCCGCGATATGTGTTGCTAGCCTGGTCTTCCCGACCCCTCCTTTTTCCGCTCCAGAAGTGATAATCATGTCACATTGCCTTTAAAAAATGCTCGGGTTTGATGCACATTAATTTTGAATAAATTAAAATAATATGTCAATAAAGCTTTGAATTTTTTAAGAAAATTATTTATATGTGTTGCATAAATAACATATTTTTTAGATAAAAGTTTACTTAAATTTGTTATCTCGATCTTGGCTCGAGCCAACTTCACGAGGTGGGTGGTATGCGAGGGCGCGCATTGGAATGAAAATGAGGGTTTTTGGCATGTATTTAATATATAAATGATTTGTGCCGCACATTTGCTGAAGAGGCTAATGAGGAAGAAATTGTTTGCCAAGGAGGTGTATGCGGCGTTGACTAATCAAGTAGAAAAATCCTGGTCAATTATTTTCTAATTCTACCGAATCCACAACTCTGTGGACAAGTTCGTTGTCCACAGCCCGATAAACCTAGGCTGCTGGACAACCGGCAAGCCGGTTCCGAACTTGACCACAGTACTTCATAAGCCTGACGCCTTACGTGTGTATAACGATAAACCCGTTATACACACTCCAGTTGCCTTCCTATATTTTTAAAAAT
>JADYYQ010000079.1 GCA_020853585.1 Ottowia sp. | reverse complement strand
CCTGGATGAAAACAAAGTTGGCAGAGGTATTGAGCCAGATTGATACGCTCTCTGCTGATGGCACCTTACAAAAATGGGCGAGTGAAATAGGTGGGGCATTAAAAGATTTATTTGCGGCCGTGGTAGGCGGTGAAACAGTTTCTGCGCGCGCTGTACTTGAGCAATTTAAAAATGGGCTGCTCGATGTCATCCGGGCGGCCACCACTTTTGTCACAAAAATTCAGTGGGTAAAAGATCAAGTGAGCGGTTGGCGTAATTTATTCGTGGGCGTCTTTTTACTGGCCAATGTCTCATTGCTGACTTCATTTTTAAGCTTAGCCGGTGCCGTTTACCGTGTTGGTGGTGCGCTTGTGGGTCTTGTTTTTCGGTTAGATATTGTGCGCAACAAATCGACTCAAGCGGTGCAAAGCATTCGCGCATTAGGATTTTTGCCCGGCATTTCTCAAGCGGTTATCGGTGGACTGACAAAACTGCGTGGATTGTTAGTGGCGCTGCGTTTCTCTTATGCAATCGGTGGTCTGCGGGGTTTAGCCAGTGCGGTGGGCGGTGGCGCGAGTGGTGTCTTGGCAAAGTTAGGTGGCTATATCGGTAGTGCGGCGAGGGCATTATTGTTACTGGGGCGAGCGCTGATGTTATCTCCGCTTGGCATTGTGATGACGCTTGCGAGCGCAGCATATTTGATTTGGAAAAACTGGGACGCTGTAAGTCTGGCTGTGGGCAATTTTTTTACCAAACTACCGTATTGGGGGGGCTTTGTGGTGGGCAGTATGATCAATGGATTTAAACAATTAGGACAGATGATCGGCGATGTTTTTTCTCGCGCATGGCAAGCCTGTTCAGCTTGGGCAGCAAAGATGGGCGAACTCGTTTGCACAGCGGTGGATGGCATGACGGCTTACTTTAAAACTTTGCCACAGCGTGTGTGGACATCGATTAAATCGCTGGGCTCGTTATTAGCGAAAATTTGGCATGAACCCTACGCGGCGATTGACCGTTTTGTCGAGGCGATTAAAGCCAAAATGATGGGAATGGTCAATGCGGTAAAAGACATTATCTCTGGCATTAGTCAGGTTTTTAAAAAACTGGGGGGAGAGGCGGTGAGTGAAGTGATGAATGGCTATCAAGTCGGTGTAAATGGAGTGCCATCTAAGTCCTCTTTGCTCTCTCATCCCGCTGTCGCACAAAGTATCAGTGCACGACAAGATTTAAAAGGTGAGATGACAGTACGCTTTGAAGGCGCACCACAGGGTATGCGAGTGGAACCCGGACGCACGAATCAGGCAGGTATGGCATTTAATCCTGATGTGGGTTATCGCTTTGCGAGTGCGGGGTAAAGCTGATGAGTGAAGCTCTCCCCATTAACGATACACAATAATTCAAGTAGAGACAAAAATGGTCGATACAAATTGGCGCGAAAAACTTCATCCTGCGACATTTCGAGGTGTGCCGTTTTTGGTTGACAGTGATGATATGCAGGTGGGACGTAGGCTACAAGTGCATGAGTATCCTAAGCGGGATCAATCATTTGCGGAGGATATGGGCAAGGCTGCGCGAGAAATTAATTTAATCGCCTGGGTCAGTGGTGCAGATTTTATGGCACAGCGTGATCGCTTGCTGCTTGCTTTAGAAGAAAAAGGGTCGGGTACCCTGATTCATCCCTGGTACGGGCAAATGACCATGATGGTCAGTATGTGTCGCGTTACTCACCAATGGGACGAGGGGCCAGTCGCGCTTTTTCAGTTGCAGTTCCGCGAGGTAGGACATAGCGCGTCGCCGACTGTCAGTGTCAATACTAAACAGCAATTACAGCATCATGCGGATCAACTCACTAAACTAAATGCGCAAGACTTTGTTGATCGTTTTGATGTTAAAAAGCAACCTGACTTTGTACGCGATGAGGCATTCCATAAGATTACAAAAAATATAAAGTTAGTGAAGGCCGGGATGAACCAATTTGATCCTGACAGCGCAGCGCTGTTTGATCGTATCAGCAAGGAGTTGCCTAGTTTATTAGGCATACCAAGCTCATTCACTGAGGCATTAAACGATGTGTTTTTAAGCTTTAGGGCTGGATCGAAAGCGCTTGCGCAGAGGCAAAGTACTACTACCCCATCTTTTGCAAAAATGGCTTCTGCGGCACAGTCGTCATTAGCCTTTCTCAAAATTGGACAATCGTTTTCTAATGGGGCATCCACAGCAACTGCTACAAAGTCTTCTAGTTATCGCTCAGTAGGACAAGTACATGTCGCAAAGAATGCGCTAGCCATCGATGATTTTATGCGCCGCACTTTGATTGCGGAGTCGGCTGTTGCCGCTGCTGCGATGCCTGCACAGTTACACCCTGATATGACGATGGTGAGGAAAGAATTATTGCAAGCATTGGATCAAGAAATGCCGAGAGCGACAGATCGTACCTTTCTTGCCTTAAATAAGCTGCGAACATCCGTTCATCATGATTTGAAGGCGCGTTCGCGTTATTTGGCGCGTGTTGAGACGGTGACACCGAAGGAAATTACCCCTGCGGTGGTGGTTGCTTATGATCGCTATGAAGATGCGCGCCGCGCAAATGAAATTGTTATGCACAATAACCTGCGGCATCCTGGTTTTGTGCCTGTCACGCAACTGAAAGTGCTGAGTGCGTAAGCATTATGCGACGTGGTT
>JADYYQ010000078.1 GCA_020853585.1 Ottowia sp. | reverse complement strand
TTTACATCCTTGTAAACGTGCTTGCTCAGGCATATTGGCATCGGCTTCCCAAGCACGATCAGGTACATGTCCATATGTGGCGGCGGGCGTTGCATGCGTAATGGTGGTGGTAGTCACTACGCCTACGGCAAGTCCTGCTGCTTTGGCAAGTTCTAATGTACTTACGAGTTCTTGATTATGTGCGGATGCACAATCGCCCCGTTTGGCTTGTTGACCGGTACCAATAAATCCACTCTTGGTTTTGACGCCGCTCATGATGGCGGTCATCGTGCCTGCGGAGTCGGGGGTTTGTTGGTCAGTTTCATACGTTCGACTTAGGGCGGTATACGGAAATTTTTCAAAACTTAAACGATAGCTTTCGCCATCCAGATTTAAGCGCTGCCCTGCAAGAATGTGTGCTGCGGTAATCGTAGACAGACTCATGCCATCGCCTAAAAATAAAATAATATTTTTAGGGGCAGTGTTATTGCTAGTTATGCCATTAGCAGTAATGGCCTCGGCCGCGCTCGCCGCACCTGCACGAAACCACCATGATGAAGTTTCTGCGCTGGGTCGTTCAATCGCGGGCACCATAATGGGCGTGCGATAGCTAAGTGGAGTGGTTTGCGCGCATGCTGCTAAGAGTGTGAGAGGGGCAAGCCATGCAATATTGCGTAATGTATGAAGTGACATAAGGTGATATGAGTGGAGTAACAAAACTTTCGTTAAATAAATGCTTGCATTCGTTTTCTATCGTTGATCAGTGCTAATGATAGTCGGGGCGCATCTATCCAGAAATAAGGGAGGGGATGCAGTATTTGCTGGGGCTAGGTATCAATTTGGGTGTCACTTTATACTGGCTCAAGCTCTTTATCAAAACCATCGCATTTAGCATCTGTTGAGAGTATATATTTAGTGCTCAGGCACGGTATCGACACGATAAACAAAACGCATTCTTTTATTGAACTCATCGCTTATTTTTAAGCGACCCGCCATCTTAGCGTTGTTTTTTCTTCCCTCATCGCATACTGTTTACATTTACAGCATGGGGCGTGTTGTTAGATTTTTATTTGACAACAGTCATCGCTCTTTTTGGGTTGGTGCGCCTAGTAGTTGTTCTGTTAGCGCCCATCTTTATTTTGGGGACGCGCTATGATTTATGAGTCTTATCGCATCGGGTTTGATTGTGCGTATTTTAATCATCAATATGTATGCGGTACACGCAACAGAACGTACCATCGATGCACAAATTACCTCAACTTTAAAAGCGATAAAAACGAGGAAGGGATAACGCTATTTATATATTTTAAGTGCCTATCTTTTTGATTGTCCCGCGAAATGACAGTACTGAGAACCATCTGCACCAATCGATTTTAGTGCGCAAGGTACCATGCCTATTTCATCTTTCATCTTGTCCCACTTGTCATATACTTCTTGAACGGTTGTTTTCCCAGAATCGACATCTTTTGCCAAACTCAATAAAGTTTTGTACATCTCAGTAATCTCTTTCTCTTTGGCGTGATATACGCTCGTTTCCATTGGCATAATTTTTGTATACTGGCAAGTCATCCAATGTTCGAACCAATGAGCATCTCTTTCCTTTTTTTCTATCTCAGCTTGAGCTGCACACGCTTTATTAGCAGCGATAAACTCTGCGTTTGTCGGTCCAGAAATGGTCAGATTGTTATCTGAGACGCTATTGCAGCTTGCTATAAGGATGCAAGCGCTGATGGTTGTTAATGTAGGCAATATTTTCAATTGAACTCTCCGAAATAAACAATGTTCTATCCAATAAGCTATAGCGTGCTCTAAGTGCCCATTTCTGAGAGTTTATACAATTTGTTTTGCGTATCATCCCTGTGTCTATACCCAACTTGCTGCAATGACGGGATTAAGGCTGACTAAATAATGGTTGGGCAAAGTTGTTTTTCCTGAGGCGGGGGGTACCAGTCCGGCCATCGCATCGACTAGCGCTTGAACTTTGTCGACATATAAGGTTTTGCCATCAGTGGTTTTAAATTGCTCGATTTGGTATTGCTGCCACCGTAGTGGTTAGAAATGATGGCGCGGTCCTTTGTGCCGATGATGCTGACAGTTAGGTTATCGCCGTCTCGTGCAAACCATAACTGCTCGGAGGTAATGTTTTCGCCTATTTCCAGGGTATCGCTATTATTTGGTGTGACATCGTCTTCAAAGATCAAATCAGATGCACCATCGCGCGCAAAGCGATAGATATCGTTACCTTGTCCACCGACAAGTACATCGTTGTCTGCGCCGCCATCTAAAATATCATCACCATCCCAAGCGATTAAACGATTTTTCCCGGCATTACCGAGAAGATGGTTGTTGAGTGTATTGCCTGTCCCTGCACTATTTTCATTGCCCATCAGCGTAAGGTTTTCGACATACTGTCCCAAGGTGTAGGAGACATAGGTGTGCACCGTATCGATGCCTTCATTTTCTTGCTCAATAACATGATCAGCATTGTTATCAACAATATAGGTATCGTTACCCGCACCACCGATCATGTTGTCGGTACCGTTTTTACCATCGAGGATGTTGTTGCCGGCATTACCAACGATACGATTATCTAAAGCATTGCCTGTGCCGTTAATATGGGCTGTGCCAGTGAGCGTGAGATGTTCGAGTTCGTTGGGTAAGGTGTACGTGATGCTAGATTTAACGGTGTCAATGCCCCCATCGGGAAGTTCTTTAATCACATCGCCGATGTGATCAACGATGTAGGTATCGTCGCCCAAACGACCTTCCAGTGTGTCTGCGCCGGTTTTGCCATCTAAAGTATTACCGCCGGCGTCTCCTAATAAATAATCGCTGAAGTATGTCCCTTCGATATGGGCTTTAGTTTGAGGCAAGAATGTATTGGGGGGTGCAAAAATAAAGTTGTCGCTAGACAATTGTGTTGCCGTGATGCCTTCCAGGGTGAGGTACTGTGTGCCGATGGCCATGGGGCCGAGCCAAATGCGTAGGTAATGTTTGTCATTAACTTGAATTGGGGTGAAGCGCAAATCACTGAGTGCACTGATGGCGCGAATACTGGAGAGATCGATTTTTTCTTCGGGGTTGTTAATTTCAAAATCAGTGATAAGGTTTTTCATCAGGCCGTGTGATGCGGCTTCGGTACGATCCTCAACGAGGACAAAGCGATCATCGCCAGCACCTCCCCAGACGTGCGCAAAAATGGTGTAGTCGTCGAGTGTGATGCTGGGCTTAAGAATCGTGAGATGGTCGTACTTTGAGCCGTCGAGCGCTTCATCACCTTCTAAATAAATAACATCATCTCCGGCATCCCCGCCCAGAACATCTAAATCGTCGCCACCGTAGAGAATGTCATTGCCCGGCCCGCCGCGGACATGATCCTCACCAGCATCGCCGTAAAGGGTGTCGTCGTTACCGATAAGATCGTCGGTGCTGCTTTCGCCTACGATGAGATCGTCACCGCTTCCGCCGTGGATGGTGTCATTGCCTTGTCCCCCAAAAATTTTATCGTTACCCACGCCAAGCCACATGGTGACCCCGACATTGGGTAATCCACCATCTGTGGGCGAACCATCGCTGCCAAGACCGAAATTATGCGCGGCGATAACATCACGGGCGTGAATCCCTTTGGCAATAGTGAGTGTGTTTATTGCGCTGAAATGGGTGGTGAGGATATTTTTAAGTAAAACGGATTGATTGTCGCCAAAACGCAGGCGCGTATCGGCACCTTCTTGTGTGATGCGAAGTGTGCGGATGATATTGTCAGCAAAACCGGAGAAAACAACGCGATCGGTATCAAGTACAAAATCTTGAATCGTGTCGGTTGCACCGTTATTATTTTCGATGATAAAAAAATCGCTATCGGCCCCGCCTATCAAAGTATTGTTACCGAGTCCGCCAAAGAGTATATCCATGCCACTGCCACCCGATAAGGTGTCGTTGCCGTGTCCACTGACGAGTACATTGCGTTGTGCGTTTCCTGTGAGCGTGTCATCAAAATCACCGCCAACAAGATTTTCGATCTTATGGGGATTTTGAATAGTGAGTGCGGTGCCTGCTAAGGTAGCTTGCCCATTGCTAAGATCAATGTGGCTTACGCGGTGGATGGCGGCGGCATTGATGGTGTCGTTTCCGTCATTGCTGTCATTGAGTATATTGCGACCAGAGGCCGCGAGTTGCGCATACTCATCGGTGTAGACGTAGTGGTCGTCCTGATTGTATTTAGCACCGTAGACGTTCATGCTCCAGTTGTGCAGAATACCGGTATCACCGCTGAACGTATCGATGATGTGCAGGGTCCAGTTGCTTGATGCAAATGCTTTTTCGCCGCGTAATAACGCGGTTGAAAAAACATAGTCGAGTTGTTGTGTACCGCTAAAACTCGTATCGCCGCGAACACTTGCATTGCTGCCGGGCGCTTTACCGGGACGATTGAGTAAGACCGATTGGGTGCCCGATGGTGCGATCAGTCTGATAACCAGATCGCCGGGGCGCGCATGGGTGAGACTAAGTTTGACTTCGGTATATTCGATCGCGACATTTAAGGGACCCATGGCCAGCGTATGACGTAGACCATTCACTTCGCCATCGGGAATGGCAAGATGCACATCGCCAGATGTTAAGGGGGTCGTTAACGCATGGACATTGTGTTCAGTTTGTGCAATGCCAACCCAATTTTGGGCAAGGCGTACCGCGGCTTGTGCGTCTACTTTGCCATAACCATAGTCGTGACTGACATGCATACCGCCGCCATTCCATGTGGTGCTGCCATTGGTTTGCCAAGTGGTGTTGGCATCATTTATTTTTTTTGCGCAGAGCGCCAAAATCGCTTGAATATCGCGGTAACCTAAATCAGGATTCGCTTCGAGCATTAAGGCGACGATGCCACTGATAATCGGCGCCGCAAAGCTCGTACCCTTCATATCGGCATGGTGTACTCCTACCGTCGTGCCATTATCGCTATGTGCTAAATATGCGTTGCTCACCACATGATCGCCTGGCGCGCTGATAAGAATATTTGCTCCCGGATTAGAAAATGGCGGCTGCCCCAATTGCAATGCGGATAAATCACGTTCGCTAGGGATGGCGCCCACGACAAGCGTGGCACGGGTATTTACTTGATTTTGATAATTGGTATTGTTGCCTGTGGCTCGATCATTGCCCCCTGCGGTGACAATCACGGTACCTAGACCCCGCCGACCATCGTTGAGTGCCTCCGAATACGCATTGGGAAAAGTATTCAACGTTGCGGGTGTAAAACGCAAGCCAAAATGCTGATTACCTGTCCAACTATGATTGACTACATCGTAGTGGCGCATATAAGCAAGGGTTGAAAAATCGTTGGCATTAATCCAATGACCACCCATACGCGCGTGATAGGCGACGCCTACACGACCTTGCCCATTACGTGCGGCAACCATTATGTCGGCGACCATTGTGGCATGAGGACTAAATTGATCGTTGCCGCTCGGCCCTTGCCCGGGAGTGGTGTTGGCTAACCACTGTTGATCGATATTATCTTTAAGATCAGCATGGCGATAGTTAAGTATTTCTTTACCGGTACTAAAAGTGCGACTGGGTTCGAATTGACCAATGCGTATACCTTTACCGGTGTAATGTTTCCACACGGGCAATATATTGGTATCGGCTAAATACCATTGCTCGGTGAGAAGCGGATCATTAGATAGATCAGCGGTCTTGAGCATGACCGATGCGCGCATCGGCGTATTTTGGTCTTTGCTACTTTCGATGATAGTGGCAGCGAGATTTCCTTTGCTATCGCGCAGGGTGTAGTTAAAACCCATAAAGCCCGTATGTTGAGCATGGGGCGTGAAAAGAATATCGCCGCTCTCGGTAAGACTGGCTTGCCCCCCGATGCTATCGAACAATTCGGTGACGGTAAGCGCATCGCCTTGCCAGTCGATGTCGTTGGCAAGGAGTTGTGCTTGGCTAATAAGATGCGCTGTGGTGCGACTAAATGCGATACCGTTTTTATCTTTGCTAAGGACATCTTTCACAACAAAGGGATTTGCTAATCCTTCTTGGGTATTACTTGGAATCTCAACGCGACCGATGTCTTTGAAGTTAGCGCGTTCAACATTGCGTACAAAGTCGGTGCCATCGCGCCCAGCCACGGTGTCGCTGATCCAAATGCCTTGCGCGATTTTAAAGATACGGTATTCGGTATAGCTGCCGGAGAGTTCGATGACATCAATACCTTCGCCTCCATCGATGCGATCATCGCCTGCGCCGCCGATAAAAATATCATTACCTGTACCACCATTGAGAATGTCGTCATCCATACCGCCATCGAGTAAGTCATCTCCGGCTTCGCCTAATAAAGTATCTAGTCCGCGATGACCGTGTAGTACATCATTGCCGGCACCGCCGTCGAGAAGATCGTTTCCGTTTTCGCCGCCAAGAACATCGTTGGCCGTACCTCCACTCAGCTTGTCGTTGCCCCCACCACCGCGAATAAATACACGGCTACTCCCACCAATAAAAATATCATCACCACGTCCACCTTGGGCGATTTCGATTTCCGCTTGCGCGAGATCAAGGTAGATACCTTTATCTCCGACCCCTTGTACCGTATCGGTGCCGGTACCGCCATGAATGTTTTGCGGTAGATCTTCCGCATCGATGATCAGCACATCATCGCCGCCACCCGCATAAAAAGTGTCGCTCCCTAATCCACCGCTTAACCAGTTGTTATGGGCGTCACCGATAAGGATGTCGTCACCGCTATTACCCGCTGCGTTGAGGACATTTTTTTGCGCGAGGTCAATGGTTTCACCCAATGGGCTGTGGTCGTTACCTGGTAAAGGGATGTCAGCAATATAGATAGAAGTGGGAGGGATTATTACAGTAGGTTGCTCTGCAAAACTTGTATTTTCTAATGCGCTTTTTTGTGTTTTAAAGTCTGCGCTATTGATACCCGAAGTGAAAAGATGGCTATTGGGATGCGTGTCAATCGAAACGTTAGCGCTGATCAATGCACTGTCTTTGTTATCTGAACGGTTATCGTGGTTACTGTCTAGCTTTTTAAGCGTAGTAAAAACCTCTACTGAGGTATCTAAACTACCGATACGATTTAAGTTATCACCCCTCGTCTCTGCTTCTTTGGCTGCTTGAAAAAAGCGGTTGGCTTCGTTTAGTGCGTTTTTCAATATGGCATGACGTGTTTGCATTTCAACGTTTAACTTTGACGTATCCACTGACTGTAATTCAGCCAATACTTGTGTTGTCATTTCGTTGACGTGAGTGCGATGAGCTTCTAATAAATCAGCATATGCATGAGTTGTTGTTGCGGGTGTGAAAATGGCCTCTGCTATTTGGCGGATAGCCTCCCTGTCTTGGTTAAGTGCTTTACTTGCCCACAGCACAAAGGTTTCTTTCAGCGCAGCTTGGGTAATGTCATGGCTAGTTGGCTTGGTCATGTTTTTGTCTCTTCTTTCGTTTTGGAAAATAAGGAAAAAATTCTTCTATGAAAAAACCAAGCCTTGCCCAAAAAATCTACCCGCACTGATGTTTCCTATCCCCTTAATGCGGGATGTCGGGCGGTACATTCGCCATACAATTGCGTTACCTCAATGGCATAGCGCAGCAAGTCATTTTTGCTAATGTGCTGAGTGGTTTTTATTTTGTGTAAAGGCTTGAACTCGCTTTGAGCTGCTTTACTTCTTTACGGTGAATACTTCGGTTTTTTAATAGGTCGCGTGTTGCGGGGATGGCTACAGCATGATGTGCACCATGGTTGAAATTTGCGCTTATTTTTTGCGCATTCTCGACGTTCATTTTTTGACTGCGTGACTATCGGGATAGGCTTCCCGGAGGCGTCCTTCGTGCCGATCAATGTATGTAAGTGATCCGGTGCTATGGGCAGTGCGCGGGTTTGTTGGCAAAATATTAAGCCTATTAATAAAAATAACGCTGCGGATAGTTGTGATACTTGGAATGTCTCCTGCATGAGTAACTCTCCTATGATTTTTTTACACGTGCTACGCAGTGGCTCCATACCTCGCTATACGACAATCTTCTTTCCTTCCTCATGGCATAAATAAAATTTTTATTAGACGAAAAATAAACACATAAAAATTTAAATATTTATTTATAAAATAAATGTTGACGAGAGGTCGATAGATAATGTTCGTGTCAAAAGTAATTCGTTAGTTCGCCTAGCAAACAGTAAAAAGATGCGCCTTGCTAGGGGGCTTATATGTGCATGATTTGCGTTATTCGCTAAAGATGCGATTAAGGGAAGCAGGGGATCGGAGTGGATTCAAGATGAGGTTTTGTGGCGTAACAGTAAAAGCATGACGACACATTATGGTGTGCACAGGTACAGGCGCTTTATCAAGTGCTGAAATTAATCAGAGAACCGATAGGTTGAGAAAGTCAGAATATCTTTGAGTTGGTGAGACGAGTCCCCCAAAAGTCCCCCAGCCCAAAATAAAAAGCCACTTGAGATTTGGCCTCAAGTGGCTTGGGTACTGGTGCGGCTGGCAGGATTCGAACCCACGACCCCTTGGTTCGTAGCCAAGTACTCTATCCAACTGAGCTACAGCCGCGAAGAGGCCGAATTATAGCAAGCTTTAAAAAAACTTGCACATAATTTAGCTTCACGTTAACGTGAAGCGCGAAATTTTTTTGCTTTTCCCGCGGTATGGCTATGATGGTCGAAATAGCGTCATGGATAGAAGTGGGATTTTCTGATAAAAATAAAAAGTGATTGGCTTGTTTATTGGACAAACTTGTTTGTTCCTATTATTGCAATAACAAGAAGGAGACATATGTTTAACGAAACAATGCCAGGTCTTACCTTTGATCTTGGCAGTGATATTGATAGCTTACGTGAAGCGGTGAGCGCTTTTGCGCAGGCTGAAATTGCACCGCAGGCGGGTGAGATTGATAGCAGTGGCCAATTTCCAATGGATCTCTGGCAAAAACTAGGGGCACTGGGTGCCTTAGGGATTACAGTTGATGATGCATATGGGGGCGCAAATATGGGCTACCTTGCGCATATGATTGCCATGGAAGAGATTTCGCGTGCTTCTGCTTCGGTGGGTCTTTCTTATGGCGCGCACTCTAATTTATGCGTTAACCAAATTCATCGTAATGGCAGTGCAAGTCAAAAAGAAAAATATTTACCTAAATTGGTAACGGGCGAACACGTGGGTGCGTTGGCGATGAGCGAGCCTAATGCTGGGTCGGATGTGGTCAGTATGAAATTACGCGCGCAGCGTCAAGACAATCATTTTGTGCTTAATGGCACAAAAATGTGGATTACCAACGGGCCTGATTGTGATGTGTTGGTGGTGTACGCAAAAACGCAGCCCGAATTGGGTGCCAAAGGGATTACCGCGTTTATTGTCGAAAAAAATATGCCGGGGTTTTCTAGCGCACAAAAGCTCGATAAGCTCGGTATGCGAGGTAGTCATACGAGTGAGTTGGTATTTAATAATGTGATGGTTCCCCAAGAAAATATTTTAGGCAAAGAAAATGGGGGCACACAGGTATTAATGAGTGGCTTAGATTATGAGCGTGCGGTGCTTGCTGCTGGGCCGCTGGGGATTATGCAAGCGTGTATGGATGTGGTGTTACCTTATGTTCATGAGCGTAAACAATTTGGACAAAGTATTGGTGAGTTCCAATTGATACAAGGCAAGCTTGCTGATATGTACACGACATTTCAAGCCTGTCGTGCGTACTGTTATGCATTAGGTAAAGCGCTTGATGCGCTTGGAAGCGATCATGTGCGCAGTGTGCGTAAAGATGCGGCAGGCGTGATTTTATATACCGCTGAAAAAGCAACATGGATGGCAGGGGAGGCGATTCAAATTTTAGGGGGTAATGGCTATACCAATGAGTATCCCACTGGCCGTCTGTGGCGGGATGCAAAGCTATACGAAATTGGAGCAGGCACCAGTGAAATTCGCCGCATGCTGATTGGTCGCGAGTTGTTTTCGCAAACAATGTAGATTTGGACTTGCCATCATGACTTTACTTGAAACACGTATCAATACGCGCGATGACGGTTTTAAAAAAAACGCAGTCGCTATGCAAGCACTTGTCGCAACACTTAAAGAAAATCTGCAACGTGTTCAACAAGGCGGCGGGATTGAAGCGCGCGCAAAACATATGGGACGTGGCAAATTATTGCCGCGTGAACGTATAGCGCAGTTACTTGATCCGGGTTCCCCATGGCTTGAATTTTCTACTCTCGCTGCCTGGAATATGTATGACGACGCTTCACCGGGGGCGGGCATTATCACCGGCATTGGGCGCATTGCGCAGCAGGAGTGTGTGGTGGTGTGCAATGATGCTACCGTCAAAGGGGGCACGTATTACCCTATGACGGTTAAAAAACATTTACGTGCTCAAGAAATTGCCGAGCAAAATAATTTGCCTTGTATTTATTTGGTTGATTCGGGTGGCGCTAATTTACCTAATCAAGATGAAGTGTTTGCGGATCGCGATCATTTTGGGCGTATTTTTTTTAATCAAGCGACGATGTCGGCTAAAGGGATTGCGCAGATTGCGGTTGTAATGGGTTCGTGCACGGCAGGGGGCGCGTATGTTCCGGCAATGAGCGATGAGAGCATTATCGTTAAAGATCAAGGTACGATTTTTCTAGCAGGCCCTCCTTTAGTCAAAGCAGCTACAGGGGAAATTGTCAGCACAGAAGATTTAGGTGGGGCAGATGTGCATACTCGTCTATCAGGCGTGGCGGATCATTTTGCTGAAAATGACCATCATGCTCTTGCGATTGCCCGCCGTGTTGTTGCGCATCTTAATCATGACAAAGCCATTTTGTCATTGGCGCTTAAAGTGCCTCGCTCTCCCCATTATGCTGAGGAAGAGCTTTACGGCGTTATTCCGACAGACACACGCAAACCTTTTGATGTACGCGAGATTATTGCGCGCATTGTCGATGGGTCGGAGTTGAGCGAATTTAAATCACGCTATGGCACGACTTTAGTATGTGGCTTTGCGCATATTTGGGGCTATCCCGTTGGTATTATTGCGAATAACGGCGTACTGTTTTCTGAGTCAGCCTTAAAAGGAACGCATTTTATAGAGCTGTGTTGCCAGCGAAAAATCCCGCTGGTATTTCTGCAAAATATCACGGGTTTTATGGTCGGTCGTAAATACGAAAATGAAGGTATTGCCAAGCATGGTGCCAAGATGGTGGCGGCTGTTGCCACTGCGGCGGTACCTAAATTTACCGTCATTATTGGCGGGAGTTTTGGTGCAGGTAATTACGGTATGTGTGGACGTGCGTATAGCCCACGATTTTTATGGATGTGGCCAAATGCACGTATCTCCGTGATGGGCGGAGAACAAGCGGCAAGCGTCTTAGCAACCGTACGCAAAGACAGTATGAGTGCTAAAAATAAACAATGGTCCGCACAAGAAGAGGCTGAATTTCGATCACGTATACATCAGCAATATGAGGATCAAGGTAATCCTTATTACGCGAGCGCCCGACTTTGGGATGATGGTGTGATTGATCCTGTGGATACACGAAGGGTGCTTGGGCTTAGCATTGCTGCTAGCTTAAATGCACCCATTCCAGAAACTCGTTTCGGTTTATTTCGGATGTAAAGACATGACGCAATTAAGTACGGATTTATCTACATCATTAGCTGGGCAAGTGAGGTTATTTAAAAAAATTCTGATTGCTAATCGTGGCGAAATTGCCTGCCGTGTTGCCCGTACATGTAAGCAATTGGGTATTCAGACGGTTGCTGTGTATTCTGATGCGGATGCCGATGCGCAGCATGTGATGGCTTGTGATGAAGCGATATATATCGGTGCGGCACCGGCAAAAGAAAGCTATCTATGTATCGATCGTATTATTTCAGCTGCGAGTGCCAGTGGCGCGCAAGCGATTCATCCTGGGTACGGTTTTTTATCAGAAAACGCAGATTTTGCTCAAGCCTGTTTTGATGCGGGCATTGTGTTTATTGGCCCGCCCATCGATGCGATTCGTGCAATGGGATCTAAGTCAGCGGCTAAAACATTGATGGAAAAATCCGGTATTCCCTTGGTGCCGGGTTATCACGGCGAAAACCAAGACGCAGATTTTTTGCAACAACAAGCAGATCGTATTGGGTATCCCGTTTTATTAAAGGCAAGCGCAGGAGGGGGTGGCAAAGGCATGCGCATTGTCAATGGTGGGGCAGAATTCAAAGAAGCACTGAATGCTTGCCAACGCGAAGCGAAAAATAGTTTTGGCAACGCGCATGTGTTGCTTGAAAAATATCTTGAGCGCCCTCGTCATATTGAAGTGCAGATTTTTGCTGATCAATATGGTCAGTGTATTTATTTATTTGAACGAGATTGCTCCGTGCAGCGGCGTCACCAAAAAGTTTTGGAAGAAGCCCCTGCCCCCGGTATGAGCGAAACTCAGCGTGAGGCCATGGGTAAGGCCGCGGTAGCTGCTGCTGTGGCCGTGGCTTATGTAGGGGCAGGTACGGTTGAGTTTATTGTGAATCAAGATGGTGCGTTTTATTTTATGGAGATGAATACGCGTTTGCAGGTGGAACATCCTGTGACCGAATTGATCACTGGACAAGATTTAGTTGCTTGGCAGTTACATATTGCTGCTGGCGGCGCTTTACCTTTGCGACAAGAACAGCTGTCTATATATGGCCATGCCTTAGAAGCCCGTATTTATGCTGAAAATCCCGATAAAGATTTTTTGCCGGCGACAGGTACTTTGTATTATCTACATATGCCGCAGATTAGGTGGCGTGTTTCAGATGGACGTCGCGATGCACATGTGAGTGATGTGGGCGAGAATCTTGCCCAAGGTTCGGACATATTGTCAATGCGCGAGCCCTATGCTGTTCGTATTGATAGTGGGGTCGCACAAGGCGATACCATCAGTCCATTTTATGATCCGATGATCGCTAAATTAATCGTGTGGGGTGCGACGCGTGATCAAGCACTTATTGCGATGCGCCGCGCATTAAGTGAATTTCACGTCGCGGGTTTGAGTACGAATATCGCTTTTCTTGCCCGTTTAATTGATTGCCCTGATTTTTCGCAAGCGCGTTTAGATACCGGTTTAATTGCGCGTAACCATACAATATTATTTCCGGCGCCAGCGCCCTTAACTTATTCAGTGCTTGCAGGTGTGGTGGCGAGTGTGTTGACGCAGGAGCGGGCGAATTTTATGTCTCCCCTTTCACCCTGGGGGCAAGCGGATGGTTGGCGCTCTGCTGAGGTATATCAGCGTGTGTTGCATTTTATGTATGGAACTGAAAACATAATCGCTACACTGTCTTATCAGCGGGGTCGTTTATATCTTGAGGCGCTTGGGCGCTATACCTCTTTGCATTGGGAAAATACGCAGACTTGTTATCGATTGCAAGTAGGGGAGCACATCATGACGTTGAATGTGTTTGCGCAAGAGGATCAGTTTGAGGTGTACGTAGACAATCAGCATTTTATTTTGCACTACATTGATCCGCTCGCGCACAATAAAAAAAGTGAGCAGGCGCAAGATACGTTGATCTCACCCATGCCCGGAAAAATTATTGCAATTCATGCCCAGCATGGACAGACTGTAACGAAGGGGATGCCATTGTTGGTGATGGAAGCGATGAAGATGGAACACACAATCGCCGCTCCTCGCAACGGCGTAATTGATGCGATTCATTATGTGACGGGCGAGCAAGTTGCAGAAGGCGTGCAATTGCTTTCGTTAGTTGCTTCAGATGAATCTTGCTAGATGCATGGATTACCACCGTACTAGCCTGTTTTTACAAAACATGTTGGCAATAGATAAGGGTATGTGTTGTGTTGGGAAAATAGGTAATCAAGATGAGCTTTTTTCTTAAACGATTTGCATAAAAATCGCACTACTTTTTTCTTGAATGATGCGTTATATCCCATCGATAAAATCATTGTGTTATTGCTTAGGGGAGGCTGCCCTAAATTGGAGCTAAAGTGTTGAAGTTACCCGAGCAGTTACCCAAGCAAGTCAAGATCGTTGAGGTTGCGCCACGTGATGGTTTGCAAAACGAAAAAGCAGTGATTTCGACGCAAACTAAAATTGCGTTGATTGATCAGCTTGCTGATGCGGGGGTGTCCCATATTGAGGCAGCTTCTTTTGTTTCGCCAAAGTGGGTACCACAAATGGCGGATAGCACAGCGGTAATGCAAGGAATTACACGCTTTCAAGGTACGCGTTATTCGGCATTAACACCTAACTTACAAGGCTTTGAAGCAGCGCTTGCTGCGGGTGTAGATGAGGTTGTTATTTTTACGGCAGCCTCAGAGGCATTCACACAAAAAAATATTAATTGTTCTATTGCGCAATCGGTTGTGCGTTTTGAGGGGGTGGTACGTGCTGCGCAGGCAGCCGGATTAACGGTACGCGGCAGTATTTCCTGTTGTTTGGGGTGCCCTTATCAAGGTGATGTTCCTGCAGCAGATGTTGTACGCGTCGTTTCTTCTCTAAAGGACTTGGGCTGCGATGAAATTGATATCGCTGACACAATCGGTGTGGGTACCGCAGAGCAGGTTAAGCGTGTGTATGCTGCTTTGGATAATATTTTTCCGCTGTCAAAATTATCTGGGCACTTTCACGATACCTATGGTCAGGCTTTGACTAATATTTATGCTGCTTTGCAATGTGGTGTACATATTTTTCATTCTTCTGTTGCGGGACTAGGGGGGTGTCCTTATGCGTTGGGTGCGACGGGCAATGTGGCGACCGAAGATGTACTTTATCTTATGCAAGGATTAGGGATTGAGACGGGCATTGATTTAGCCAAAGTTGTTAAAGTTGGCGATTTTATTTCGCAGGCCTTGGGGCGTAGCAACCAGTCGCGTGTGGGTCCTGCGTTATTGGCACGCAATGCACGTTTATAAAGGCTTACAAGCTCACTTTGTGCATTAATAGGTGCGGGCGTGGTTACTTCTTAGCCAAATTTGTGTTTAGGCAGACTGGCGACATTAGAGGGAACGCGCTTCATTGTTATTCGCTTCGCCCTGATGCACAGTTGTATGGGTATGCTGTTTTTTGCGCAGCCCGTGTCTTATCTTTAGTGCGCTTGCTACAGTTAGGCAAGGGCTTTATATAGAGAAAGTGCATTTTTCTTTGCGTTTAAAATTTTCTTTTTATTTCCTCATCACTTATGAATAAAGCTTTTACGCGTGAGTCAGATCACGATGACGACGATGATGATGCGCTGATTGAAAACAGAGCTGTCTTGCCGCCGGGCGTTAAAAATTACATTACGCCCGCTGGGCATCAACATATTAAAGAGGAATTGCTTCATTTAATTGATGTGCAACGTCCTGAGGTTGTAAAAATCGTATCGTGGGCAGCTGCAAATGGCGATCGCTCGGAAAATGGTGATTATATTTATGGAAAAAAACGTTTGCGAGAGATTGATAAACGCATTCGTTTTTTAACAAAACGTTTAGAGCTATGTGAAGTTGTCGATCCGGCTGCGCGAGTCGGTGAAGAACAAATTTTTTTTGGCGCAACGGTTGATTACGTTAATGTACAAGGCAATCATTTGTCTATTACGATTGTAGGGGTAGATGAAATTGATGTCTCTCTTAACCGTGTCAGTTGGCGTGCGCCCATTGCACAAGCTTTGCTGAAAGCCCGCGCTGGGGACCAGGTGACGCTTCGTACCCCTGCTGGAATTGAAGTCATTTACGTAGAGAATGTACGTTATCAAGCGCTTGAGTGATCGGTACATTGCATGGTGATTGCTTATGGTGACAGTAGATTACCGCGCTCATCCATCACACTTAATAATGTGTTGTGGTCATTGCGGACAGATGGCCTCTCTACTCAATCAAGTTTGATAGGTTGTTGGCCAGATAAGCGATTTTTTAAAATGTATTAAAAAAATAACGTATGCATTGTGAGTGCAAGGGATGCTGTCTTGTAGATTAGAGCAGCATTAGGGCTTTATATTGTGTTGGGAAAAGGTGTGAAAGATGGGCAAAGAACGCTTTGCAAAATGGAAACAGGGTTGTCGATATCGACTAGGGTATTGTAAATCGCAAGGTCTGGTTACACAGGTTCGCAGCTTGTTAACGCACGTATTGCGAGTCGATATAAAAGATGCTCAGCACAGGAGCATAGGTAATGATGTGCTGCGCTTAGCATCTATTCGACGCATGATGGCGTGTCTGCTGTATGAATTGCTGTTGCTATTAGGTGTGCTTAGCTTAGGTTTTATGGTGCCCCATCTTTTATTAGGTTTATTGATGCAGGTCAGTGCTCCCAATTGGGTGGTGTTACTGCATCTTGTTGGGCTAGTTGGGTTTTATTTTGTATGGTACTGGGTGCATGGTGGGCAAACATTGGCGATGCAAACTTGGAAATTACGCGTGGTGCGCTGTAATGGACAAACGCTTGGTGTTTGGCATGCGATAGGTCGCTATATACTCGCGAGTATGTGGGTGGTGCCCGCTGTGATGATTGATTATCTGCTGCGACCCGTGGGGGCAACCCATATATTGATATTTTTTTTATGCATGCTTTTTTTTGCACCCCTGACTGCGCTACTGAATCGTCAGCATATATTTTTGCATGATCGGTTGGCCCACACACGTATTATTTTTGTCGATTGATATTGCGTGAGTCAAGGCAGTTTTCCGTATGTCTTACACATTTATATGAGCCGGGATAGTGCGCTTAAAGAGATGCGGGGGCTTCTGCGGCAGCGTGGTGAGGATGAGTGAGGTGCTTGCGTAATGGCTGCTATGGTGTTTAGCTTGACCTTACGCGCTATTTTTTGCGAAATTTGTGGGCGCGCTTAGCGGTATACTTGCGCCACTTTGCTTGCAAGACCGTGGTTGCCATGACAAATATGAGCTGATTTGCGGCTCACTTGCCCCTTGGTGTAGAGCAGGGGGGGTACAGTTCAGTGTCTTTTGCCGGCACCTTTCACTGCTACATCTTGTTATGTACGCCGGGGGAATATAGGCGGCGCTATTGTTTATGTCCGCTTTGCATGCTGCTTGCAGCACAAAATATAAAATGCTATGACTTACAGTGTGAAAGAAATTTTCTATACGCTTCAAGGTGAGGGGCGCCAAGCAGGCCGTGCTGCAGTATTTTGTCGCTTTGCTGGATGTAATTTGTGGAGTGGAAAAGAAGAAGATAGAGCACATGCTATTTGTCAGTTTTGTGATACTGACTTTGCGGGTACAAATGGCACAGCAGGTGGGAAGTATCGTGATGCGCAAGCGCTTGTGGCAGAGATTGCAAGACATTGGCCCGAAGGTCAAGGTCGACGTTACATTGTATGTACCGGGGGTGAGCCGCTATTGCAACTTGATGCGCCATTAATTACCGCCCTTCACGCTGCACAATTTGAGATTGCGGTTGAAACCAATGGTACCTTGCTTGCACCTGCTGGGATTGATTGGATTTGTGTCAGTCCTAAGCAAGGTGCGCCGCTTAAGCTCACCCAGGGTCATGAGTTAAAAGTGGTAATCCCTCAGATAGGGCAGGATTTTTCTGCGCTCGAAAAAATGGATTTTGATTATTTTTTTGTTCAGCCCATGGATGGGCCTTATTTACAAAAAAATATTGCGTTGGCAATTGCGCATTGCCAGGCGTATCCGCGCTGGCAATTAAGTTTGCAAATGCATAAATGGGTTGGTATACGTTAGGAATTATTTTGATTACGATTACTCGTCGTTTAGAGTTTGATGCGGGACACCGTATTCCTCACCATTCGGGGCAATGTGTTAATTTACACGGCCACCGCTATGTGATTGAGCTTACGTTATGTGGTCAAGTGAATGCGCATAATGGCGCATCTGACGAAGGTATGTTGATGGATTTTGGTCAGATCAAAACACTTGGACAGCAATATTTAGTTGACCAATGGGATCATGCGTTTTTAGTTTATCGTGAAGATTATGCGGTCGTTGATTTTTTGGCGAGCTGACCTAAGCACAAAACAGTTGTGCTGGACTGTGTGCCTACCGTTGAAAATTTAGTGAAGGTGGCGTATCAAACGCTTTATCCCATTTTTTCGGAGCACTTTACCAAACAATTATGGTTAGAGCGCGTTAAGCTTTACGAGACACCGAATTGCTGGGCCGAGGTTAGCCGTGATCTATCAACGATGTGAACCTAAGTCATGCTAAGTCAGTCTGCAGAGTTAGTTTTAGCTGAGGAAGAAGACCTTTATTGGATGCAGCGTGCTTATGAGCAAGCGTGCTTAGCACAACAGCACAACGAGGTGCCCGTGGGTGCGGTAGTGATAAAAGATGGGCAACATCTTGCAAGTGGTTATAACCAACCTATCTCTTTACAAGATCCATGTGCACATGCGGAGATACAAGCATTACGTGGTGCTGCGCAGCAGTTAGGTAACTATCGTTTGCCTGGTTGTACCTTGTATGTCACGCTTGAGCCTTGTGCGATGTGCGCGGGTGCGATGTTGCATGCCAGGCTTGCACGAGTTGTCTATGCCGCTCATGATCCTAAGACAGGGGCGGCTGGGAGTTTATTTAATTTATTTGCTGTGCCGGGATTAAATCATCAAACGCAGGTACAAGGGGGCGTTATGGCCGATGTGTGCAGTCATCTGCTCAAAGATTTTTTTAATAAAAAACGCGTAAAGCCTTCCATATAAGGATGTAAGCGAACAAATTTTTGTTGAGTAAGGCAAGCTGTTATACCCGGCATTGTTTTATACCGGTGCGCTTGGTGGCTGTTGTGAAGAGATAGTTTTGTCGTGAAAAGATATTTTGTATATTGTGATCCTTGTGTTCGGATGGCATTCGCCTTTTTAGAATAAGATCATTATGATTATTCAACTTATTGCGCCATCGGGGTATCCCCCGGATATGAGTGCCGCAACGCGTGGCGTGGCGTTTTTACAAGCACAAGGGCATACGGTGCGTGGCGTCGATACGGTGCTGCGTCGATACCAACGTTTCGCCGGTCAAGATCAAGTGCGTATAGATGAGATTAACGCGATTGCGTTATTACCTAAAGATACGCAACTTGTTATGGCCGTGCGAGGTGGATATGGATTAAGTCGCTTATTGCCCCATATTGATCTGGATGGCTTGGCTGTTCGTATCACGCAATCTGGTTTGCGTTTAGTTGGTCACAGCGATTTCACTGCATTGCAATTAGCCTTGTTAGCCCATGGCGCCCCGAGCGTGATGGGACCGATGTTGGGTGGTGATTTTGGGGCTGCACTGCCTAACCAAGCGATGCTAGATAGTTTTAATGCGTTGCCGCTTGGGCAACAGCAACATTCTTTTTTGACTGATGCTGCAGATGTGATTGATGTGAGCGGCGTACTTTGGGGAGGAAATCTCACGTTATTGTGTAGTTTGCTCGGGACACCTTATTTTCCTTATATTGATCAGGGTATTTTATTAATCGAAGATGTGAATGAGCATCCCTATCGAATAGAGCGCATGCTGTTGCAATTGCATTACGCCGGTATTTTGACAAGGCAAAAAGCAGTGGTGTTTGGAGAATTTTCTGAGTACCGCTTAAGTGACTACGATCAAGGCTATGACTTGAGCGCTTTGCTTTCCTATATACGGGAGACTTTACCCGTGCCGGTTGTAACGAATTTTCCTTTTGGTCACATCGCTCATAAGCGTAGCCTAACGCTTGGGCTACGTGCTCGATTGAGTGTGACTGAACGCGAGTCCTGCTTATATTGTGCTTAGTGTTTTGGCTGCGCACATTTTGCTCTCGGCTTAATGGGAATTCACTCTATCTATCTCACCTATCTCGAGCGGAGGTTACGTTAAACAACGCAGAGGAATTAGGGGGGGTAGCGGTAATTTCGTAACTTGTCCTCTTTGCTATATGTGTTGTGAATATCTTATTTAGGAAGATAGGCGGGACTCTACGGCTCTATGAGGATTCACCTTGCAGGTGAGTCCTCATGCTTATGGTGTTTGAGTGTCGTGTTTCTCCAGATTGTCAGCACGACGTCGGTGAAGGAGGGTGTAAGGACGCGATTGCCATGGCCACTAAGATGATCTGAGTCGAAATAGAGCGGCTTTCCGCTATCGTCGAAGGCCGAGCAAATTGAGTGAGGGCAGAGCAGTGGTAACGGATCCCAGATAATAAGATCAGGATGTTTGCGTTTCAGTAAATCCAGAAGCTGCATTTGAGGCGCACGCAGACGCTCGAGTTGAGATCGGTCTATCGTCAGCCCGTGAGTACAAATAGGGTTCGTTCTATTAAACCAATCTGAGCAGCGATTAGGCGGGGATTTGAACAGAGGCTTGGGCGCGTCAATGAGAACGTGTACTTGTGCTACCTCTAATCGGACTAAAATTTTTTCAGCGGAGATTCGCGCATCCTCGTTCTTCTGCGGTGTCGACTCGGACAACATTTCATTAAGCACCACCTCTTCACCACGTTCCCACTCACGCCCAGCGAGCTCGGGCATTCTAAGAGACGCAAGGAAAACGATGTCTCCTGGTTTTGCTAGCGCCTCGATATCTTTAAAAGCGGCTTCTCGAGACTCTGCACAATCGGCTGGATCGGAGGCAAGCAACCCCACGACACCACAACCGCCCTCTTCATATTCCACTACCTTGATACCGAGTTTCAGCGACACGAGCTTGAGCATGGTGCGATAGGCTGCAGCATGTGAGTCACCGATGACAAAGATCTGGCGACCCTCAAGCAGTGGATCTTTGATCTTGCTGATTTCCTCCCTAGGAAAATGTTTGTAGGCATACCATTCATAGGTATCGCGTGTTTGGCTAAGGGATAGGTGTTCGGGATTATTTACGATCCACAGCGCGCTGCACCAGAGCAGACCGACTGCTGCCAGTATAGATATGACAGTACCCCATGCACAGTCGTGCAAAAGTAATTTGGCTCTGCGGATCGGTGTTTCTACCCAGTGATAGGTAGCGGTGGCGAGCGCAATAACAATGACTAGATAGAGCAGCTGGGTAGCAAGGAGTTCTAGCCCTGTTGTCCACCGAAAGAACACGATTACGGGCCAATGCCAAAGATAGAGCGAATAAGACAGTCGACCGATATAAGTTGCTAATGGTGATTGCAGCAGACGCTGCAAAAAGAAGGAGGACGGTTTGCCCAGCGCTATTGCCGCGATCATCAACAGAGAGCCAAAGACCGTTGCCAGGGCCCATGGGAAAGGGAAGTTATTACGCCCAGCGAGAACAAAGCCGACTGTGATGAGTGCAGAGCCACTCAGAAGCAGGAAATGCCCAAGTTTTTGCGATCGCAGTGAAAAGTGTCTTGTGTCAATGAGCTGGAAGAGCATGGCACCTGCTGCTAATTCCCAAAACCGGCTGGGCAATAAATAAAATGCAGAGAGTGGTTCAAGGTGGGTCTGAAAGGTGCTGATCGTTAGCGAGATCACTGCCAAAAGCGGTAATAGGGCCCAAATAATAACAACTTGTTTTTTATAGCGAAGCCATAGAAAATAAATCACAGGAAAGACGACATAGAATTGTTCCTCTATGCCAAGCGACCATGTATGCAGATAGGGATTGAGCTCAGCTCGGGGAGAAAAGTAGCTGTCTGTGTTCCAGGCCAGAGCGAAATTACTAAGGCCAAAGAAGGCAGCAAGCCCTGTGCGATTAATTTGTTCGCTGAGCCAAAATTGAGGCATAAACATCGCGGATACAAGGAAGCTGACGAACAAGACAACCAGAAGCGCAGGCAAGATACGCAAGAAACGTCTACGATAAAAATCCTTCAAATACTCGATAAATTTTAAATCCCCTCTTTCCGAGAGAGATTGGCTGATCACATACCCGTGATATCACGAAGAACATATCGACACCGGTGAAGCCACCCGGGAGACTCTCTAGAAAGTTGGCATGAAACACGATCACACAGAGAACAGCGATGGCACGTAGGCCATCAATCGCGGGAATGTAATTAGGAGAAAGGGAATGCATGGTGTTGTACGTATCTTTTTATTAGCGCTATTGTGTTAGCGGCAATAATCAGGATCATATCAATTTGACTGGGAAAATAAGCATAGGTCTAGCGAATTGCCATAGTGGGTAACAAAGCCAGGTGCTTGAAGTGTTAGAATCGCCCGCTGTTTAAGTTGCCACTATAAGAAGGTTCGCTGTGCTCGCTACTGCTAATATCACAATGCAATTCGGCCCTAAGCCGTTATTTGAAAACATTTCAGTCAAATTTAATGGCGGTAATCGCTACGGATTAATCGGTGCGAATGGCTGCGGTAAGTCCACTTTTATGAAAATATTGGGCGGTGATCTTGAGCCCAGCTCGGGCAATGTCATACTTGAGCCGAACGTGCGTTTGGGAAAGTTGCGTCAAGATCAATTCGCTTACGAGGATGTACGTATTCTCGATGTGGTGCTGATGGGACATACGGAAATGTCACAAGCAGCCAGTGAACGCGATGCGATTTACGCAAACCCTGATGCAACCGATGAAGATTACATGCGCGCAGCTGAGTTGGAAGCGCACTATGCTGAGTTTGGTGGATATACAGCCGAAGCGCGTGCAGGAGAGCTGCTATTGGGTGTGGGGGTGGCACTGGATCAGCACCAGCAAACTATGAGTGTGCTGGCTCCGGGGTGGAAGCTGCGTGTTCTGCTTGCGCAGGCTTTATTCTCAGACCCAGATGTGTTGTTGCTCGATGAACCAACTAATAACTTAGATATCAATACGAT
>JADYYQ010000077.1 GCA_020853585.1 Ottowia sp. | reverse complement strand
TAGTATTAAAGCTCACGCTCACGGTTGTATCTCCTTTGTTTTAGGCTTAATGGTTTTCTTTTCTGCTAGCGATACGGGTGAGTGAGGTGGCAATGCCTCTAACGCCTGCACCTCACATATATCCCCGTCATGCAAACGTCGTAACCAATATTGCGTCGCAGTGACTTCTTGACCTTCAATAGGCAAAACTCCGCCATCGGGCAGCATCACGGTCTGCCCATTCATCGGTTTAATAAACATAGGGTTATTTTTAAAGTTTGATATGCGCGCTATGCTCGATACGTCCATCCACTCCGGGATATCCCCCGGCATACGCATCCGGGTCAGCAGGATGATCACGTTGAGGATAGTTAGGATCAGCCATCGGTTCAATTGCATCGACATTCAAAACCACCGCACTTACAGGTTCAAGGCAATCTATATCCTGACCCTGCCGCGTATCCGCTGTCGTGATTTGTGTTTGCGTAGAAAACTCAAACCCAAAATACAAGCGTGCGCGATCCATCAACATCAGATTGCCACCTTCATAAACCAACTCACTGTATTCAGGCGCAGGCGACCACCCTAACAACACGCGCCACAACGCAGCGCGTACTTGATCCAGCATTGTTCTCGCGCTTTGTCCACGTTCATCCGCTTTATTAGATAACGCCACCACCACCGTAAATCCCTCCGTCAATATCTGACGATAACCTTGCCCCGAGGCAGGCGGCCCAACTTCATCATCCAGCGGAATAACATACGCAGCAGGCACCACCAAATTAGCCCCCTCGGGCAAGGGCGAAAACTCAGCCGCCCCACCCACCCTTTGCTCAAATAAAGGGCAACGCTTGCGCAGCTCCGCGATGATGATATTAAGATTCATTTTTTGTTATTTTTTAGCATTAAAATGGTAGCTATGGCAATCCAAAAGAACTTCGCTCGTTCTTATACTGTCTCTCTCTAAACAGGTGTTTATCAAACTCAGGGAATTACAATGAATATGACTGACATGGCCGCCTGGATTGCGGTCGCAACCCCCATCTCAATTTTTACACAAAGACGATGGGCCAACCGCCAACGTTTCGAACTCACAGCCACTAAATATGATGGGGAAACTAAAAAACTTACATTTAGCTGTATCCGCGCGTGGAGCGGAATCTCTAATATTTATAATTTAAAAGTAAGCATATCGGCACAAAAATATCGCTCTCAGCAGAGTATTACATGCACCCAAGTCCAAAATTCAGCCCTACCCTTTTCTTGGGGATGGTTTGAAGTAACATTAGATGCAGATTTACATGAAAAAATTGTCCAAGGAAAATCTCTTTATTGCCAGATTGAATACCAATGTTCACAGGACACTAAACAAAAACACGCGAGCGGAAAACTAAATACAATAAATATGTGCTGGGGAAACGCCATTAATCCTTAGCGGCTTTACTTAAAAAATATTTATCTGTACTTATCAAACCTTGATTTGATAAACGGTATTTAAAAAAAGAAGCAGACAAAAACCCACAATCTTTTAGGTTTAATCCATCCTTCATACATAGTTAAAACTTAACTATGAGATCGCAGCAACGAAGGTGCGCTAATTTCAATTATTTATTTCCGCGGCACTAAAGTATTTCTCAACACATCTCGTAACTCGGCACGCACAACTGCACGACGCTGATCTAATGCCTCTTGCATAAAATTAGCCCGTGGCGCGATACGCCAGCGTCCTGTCTGGGTCGGTGCTTTTTGATCTTTCCGCCTCGCTTGGCCTGTCACCCCGTAATATAAAAATGCGGGGTAAAAATCTTTCATCTCACTGCTTTTCTGTGGCGCTATGCGTACTAAGAAACCGGACTTGGATACTTTGGATTTAATGGAGCGTTGTAAGCGCCCTGTTTGTTTTCCTGGATACGCACCGGCTGACGATATCGCTTTACGTGCCACCAAACGACGCGCTTCGCGCTGAACATCACGCCCCATCTTTCGCATGACTTTGCGAATCTTCTTTTTATCAAAGTCGATGCGTGTATAGCCCTGTAAAAGCACATTGAGTTCACACATCGAGCGCACCTAATTCTGTTGCTTCTGCAACAATAAAACGTCGTGCATTGTGCAAATCATTGACGCGCTTAACCCGGTAACCCATACCATCGTATTCAATAATATGCTCACCGGTAATTGATCTCACATCTATTTTTCCACGCCACCATCGCAGCGTAAAACGATGGGTGATACCCTCACCCGTCTGTTTACTACCGTAGTAAGTTTGCGCGCCTACCGCTTCTACACGGGCCCAAGTTTGAATACCTTCATCATGTTGCTGAACAATATCAAACTCTCCCGTTGCCAGGTCTTGCCACCGACGAATGCGCACACGGCTATTTAGCTCACCGATTTGGGGTAACGCCAAGCTGTGATGGCCATTAATCAATCGCATTTATATCCCCATATTTTTACGATAAGGCGTTAGCAAAGCCATATAAGCGCGGTTCTGGTATTGCTCTTGAGTCTGATCAGCACTGCGACTTTCATACAAACTAGAGAGCATCAGTAAAATCGCGGTTTGAATCGCTGCACGGGCGGTTTCATCCCAAGCCTTAACCCCTACTTGCAATGACTGCCCCAGTACCGATTCGGTATAAGACTCTGCCGCAGCAAGATAGAGTTTGATCAATTCGCTATCGTCGTCATGATCTATCCTTAAATGTTGCTTCGCTGTAGTGATGGCAATAAAATGCATCTTCAATTTTCTTAGTTTGTTTTGGATTTCACTTCAGCAGACGGAAATGCACCCCCTACAATGGCAGCCGGACGATAAACCGCCAAAGCCGCGCGCTCCTCCGCTAAGATCGTGACCATATTGGTGATGAAATTATTACGATCTTCGCGACTAACTTCCACGACGGCTTGCTGACGATCCCAAAACTGTGCTGCAAGTTGATATGCGCCTACTTGGAAATTGCCTACCGGCATACTATTGGTAATCACAGCCGGTAAGCGCCACACCCGCTCCACAGCGCCCTCCGACACACTGCTGACAATTAAATAACGGCCATCCGTGGCTTTTGAGAGTTCCATCTCATCCCAATCAACCGGGTTCAAGATCACCCCTGTTGCCGCATACTCCGAGAGTTGCACTTGCGTCATGGCCTTACGTATCACATCTAGCTTGGAGCCAGTGCCACGGTTATAAGCCGTTTGAGAAGCGAGTAAACCAGTGATGCCATTATTTCTTCCCGTGCCAGTGAGAAGCTGTTTTTCTTCTTCTAATCTCAAGCCATAAATCATGCGGCTATTAATGTAGCTTGCCAACATCGCGCTATCTTCAAGTACTTGCTTTGATACCGGTATCCAATGTGCAATGGTTGCAACAGGGACGGTCGCTAGCTCAAAGTCCATACTCGACTCGGCTTTTTGTGCGCCCTGACCATCTTGTGGTGCAGCATTATTAGTGAATACTTTCTCACGAACAAATTCAATGCTTGAACTCGTGGTGGTGCCATAGGCAAGTAAATCACGTATGGTCAAGCGTCGATCAGACGGCATCACTATATTCGGCACACGCATCGGCTGCGTCAAAGCGTTTTGCGGTGTATCGAGAATCGCTGCTTTCATTTCAAAGCGAACTTTAGATTGACCACTCTGGTTTCCAGCAGTCCAGTGTGCACTTTTAATAAACTGCTCACCCACACTTTCTGGCTTGTTGCTCGGCTCTTGGGTATAGACAGATTTTTGCTCTAATGAGAATAATCGATCTGTTATCTCGGTCGCCTTCGTGGCAAGCGCAGTCAAAGCATTCTTTGTTTCCACGCTTACTGATTTTGCGCTGGCAATTTCGGCGTTGGCTTTTTCTGCAAATTGCTTAATCTCTGCGTGACTTGTTTTGAGTCCGGTTTCAAGTTCAGCTTGCAATGTTTCGAATGACATGTTTTTCCTTAAGATTTAATTAAATGAGGTGATGCTGGGCAAGGTGAAGCGACCAAATAGTTCTTTGATTTGTTTAGCTGCGTATATCGCGTCACTTTGATTAGGTGATGCATGTGGCGCAAAGATGGTCTGTGCGCGTTTAGCCAAATCAGGCACTACGCTTTTAGTTAAGCGAATGCGATCTTCAACAAATAATTCTTCGAGGAACCGCTCAAAATCTTGTGGGGTTTGCAAGAAATCAATCTCGCTTTTAACGGTGGCTCGATCAATACGCGCAGCATGATCTGCGGGAAACGTCACAACACTAATTTCGATAAGATCAGTGACACGTTTGATCAGCTTACCTTCACCATTTTTCTTTGCTTCGTAATCCTGATCCGCTAAACAAAAGCCGATGCTTAAGCTATCTACCGTGCCATGTTGCATCGCTGCACGCAGGTTGTCAGATTGCGTGTGGGCCGGTGTCAACTCTCCACGCACACGCAAGCCTCGGGTATCTTCTGCAAGATCGATCCATTTGCCAACGGGTAACTCCCAATGCGTATGGTTGTAAAACATTTTGATACGACCATTTTTACTTGCTAAGGTATCTGCAAAAGCCCCACGC
>JADYYQ010000076.1 GCA_020853585.1 Ottowia sp. | reverse complement strand
GTAGCTAGGGTGCCCGGTGCTCTAGGCGATAAGCCCACGCCAAAACCAAATGCGAGTAAGTGTGCAGGGTGACGTAGCATCATACGTCCATTTGGGTGGCGCGCAATCGGTGCACCATGATCAAGCGTGATCGTGTCTTGATTTTGATGAGGAGTGGGTGTCATGGTGTATCGCTAAAGTGGTCAAAACTGGATTGAGAAAAAATGACCGGCTGTTCTTTTTGATCAACTAAGCGCAGTCCTGGTTGGGCATCTATTTTACCGATACGACTTAATGGCAATGCAAGCGATGTACTGAGTTTTTCGATGGTATGGCGCACAGTAGAGGATGCGGTAAAGCAGAGCTCGTAGTCATCCCCTCCGGTAAGTGTGCATCGTCGTTGTATATCTTGTGGTTGTTTGGCAAGCGCTATTGAATGCGGGAGCGCATCGATATTGACGGTGGCACCACATGCTGAGCGTTCCAGAATATGGGTGAGGTCGCCGATTAACCCATCCGAAATATCAATAGCAGCACAAGCATGTGTGATTTGAGAGGGGGGCGAGCTAGGGTCTGCGTGATGTGCTTGTCTAGCCAGTGTTGTCAAATTAGCTAAGGCGAGTCCGAGCGCGATACGGGGATAGGGCTGTTCTAGCCGCTGATATATCTGTGCTAATTCATTTCTGGTCAGCGGCGCTTGATGCGGCCATTCGTTGCGTATATGCGCAAGCGCTAAGCGCGCATCACCTAATTCACCAGAGACCCAAATATCATCTCCATTCTGTGCACCATCACGGCGTAATGCCGCGTGTGCGGGCACATAACCGAGTGCCGTGATGCTTAGGGTGATAAGTGGCGCGCGCGTGGTATCACCCCCAATGAGTTCACAATCATATTGATCGGCTAGCGCAAATAGACCGTCCGAAAAATCTGCGAGCCAAGCCGCATGCGCTGTAGGTAGTGCTAACGCGATCGTAAACGCAGTTGGTTGTGCGCCCATTGCAGCAAGATCAGATAGATTCACAGCCAATGCTTTATGTCCTAAGCGTTTGGCATCGGTATGCGGGAAAAAATGGCGCCCCTGCACCAGCATATCGCTAGTGATCGCTAAGGTTTGTGTCGGGGGCACGTGTAATAGCGCACAGTCATCTCCCACACCCAAGAAGGCTTTTTTACGGGGGCGTGTGAAGTAACGTTTAATGAGTGCAAATTCGTTTAAAGGCGTATCAATCATTGCGAGCGATTTTTAAATGTCCTGCAAAGATAATTTAATTGTGCTTTGCTGATTGCGCATTTACGCTGTACGGCCGTCTGTTGTGTCATGGTAAGCCGTGTATAGGTGCTTATCAGTATCTACAAAATACATATGCGCATAATAGAAAAAGAAGGTGAGTGTAATACGGCGGTTAAGTAAACATTGCACAAAAGAGCAGTATCGTTGAGTGTGCGCATCCAACTCAGTCCGCTTTTTAACCTTAAATATGGCGTTGACCATGCTTATTTTTGTACGCCCCGTTTTTATTGAGCTTAGTGCGTATGGTTTTATACAAGCGTTTTCACATAGAGGCGCGCGTGATTTTACCCCGAGGCTTAAATAGATTGGGCGAAGCAAAAAATTTTCTAAAGGTTTGGATTGTTTTATCATTTTTATGATAAAACTGCGATGGGTGCCGCAGGTTGAGGCGTGGATATTTCCTTTAACTTTATTTGTTTATGTTCGTAAACGAAAGAGAGTGATGATGGTTATCGATGAAGTAAGAGCGATGCTTAAGGATTATTTTGATGTATTGCAATCTCAAGATTTAGCAAAATTCGATAAGGTATTTCACCCCGGCAGTGTGCTGTATTCGGCGCAAAATGGGGTAGTGGTGGTTCGACCCATCGATGAGTATCGCAATATCGTAAAAGGTCGCGAATCCCCGCAGTCGCGAGGGTTTGCGCGTATGGACGAAATTTTAATGATCGATGTGATGTCACCCGAGATGGTGTTGGTCAAAGTGCGCCTACAGTTGTTTGATCACATCATGGTGGATTACCTTAATTTAATGAAAATCGATAATCAATGGAGAATTGTTTCTAAACATTTTCACCAAGAAAGAACGATTACTTAATATGATCGACGCGCCGGCAGGGTGCGATGGCATAGCGCCTTGCCGGGGTTGATGGTTTTGCCTTGCTTTTAATCATGAAACGGTTTGTTAAGCATACCCTAGGGTTTTGTAGCCATTTCATGGTTTATGAATGGGTCATGCGTTGTGCAGGCGATGCAAATCATGTTTTCACCGCTTGTTTAGAGCACGCTCACGCAGCTTCCCGCTGAGCTTCAGTGCTTTGATTACAACCTAGCCATCCTATCGATAGGGCATCTCTACTGGTAAAGAGGCTGCGGGTATTGAGCGAGGTGCAGTAAAAAGCAGGGCGTGGACCAAATAGCAAGGGGCGGGCTTAAGGCGCTTGTTAGAAGAGACTTTGTCTTTTTCCGTAAAATTCTTATGTTACAGACAGAGATATCAGCGGTTTTTCTTTGGCGCTCGGCTACAATTGCAGGCTCGTTTCTTCTTAGGGCCGGCGCGTGGATTCATCGCAAATCAAACAACAGCAGCAAGATTTACGCCAAGCGGCGCTTGAGTATCATGAATTTCCGACACCAGGAAAAATCGCTGTTACACCTACCAAACAACTGCTTAATCAGCGGGATCTGGCATTAGCATACTCGCCCGGCGTGGCCGCAGCGTGTGAAGCGATTGTCGCTGATCCTGGTAATGCCTTTCGCTATACCGCACGCGGCAATCTTGTCGGTGTCATTACTAACGGTACTGCCGTATTAGGTTTGGGCGATATTGGCCCACTGGCTTCTAAGCCGGTGATGGAGGGTAAAGCCGTTCTGTTTAAAAAATTCGCAGGTATTGATGTGTTTGATATTGAGGTCAATGAAAAAGACCCGGACAAATTAGTCGACATTATTGCGGCCTTAGAGCCGACATTTGGCGGTATTAATTTAGAAGATATTAAAGCGCCTGATTGTTTTTATATTGAGCGCAAGTTGCGTGAGCGCATGAAGGTGCCGGTATTTCATGACGATCAACATGGGACGGCGATTGTGGTGGGCGCCGCGATTTTGAATGGCTTGATCGTTGTTAATAAAAAAATTGATGCGGTTAAGTTATTTGTGTCAGGTGCGGTATCGGCAGCATTGGCATGCATTGATCTGCTTGTTGATTTAGGACTGCCGATACCCAATATTTGGGTCACCGATCTGGCGGGCTTAGTGTATGAGGGCCGTACCACGCTGATGGATCCCGACAAAGCGCGCTTTGCACAAAAAACGGATAAGCGTTCGTTGGCTGAAGTGATTCCAGATGCCGATATCTTTTTAGGCTTATCAGCGGGTGGAGTGCTTAAGCAAGATATGGTTAAAGTGATGGCAAAACAACCGATTATCTTTGCCTTAGCGAATCCAACCCCCGAAATTTTGCCTGAGCTGATCAAAGAGGTGCGTGATGACGCAGTGATTGCCACAGGTCGTACTGACTATCCCAATCAAGTAAATAATGTGTTGTGTTTTCCCTTTATTTTTCGGGGAGCACTTGATGTCGGTGCCACAACGATTACCCGTGAAATGGAAATTGCCGCGGTGACTGCCGTGGCCGAGTTAGCACAGGCTGAGCAAAGTGATATCGTCGCGCTTGCCTATGGAGCAGATCTTGCGCCATTTGGCCCAGAATATTTAATTCCCAAACCATTTGATCCGCGCTTGATTGTCAAGATTGCGCCTGCCGTGGCCTTAGCGGCCATGGAGTCAGGTGTGGCGACGCGCCCGATTAAAGATTTCGAAGCATATAGTCAGCAGTTGCAGCAGTTTGTTTATCACTCCGGCACGATTATGAAGCCGCTGTTTGCGATTGCTAAAAAAATGCCTATGGCGCAAAAGCGTATTGTTTTTGCCGAAGGGGAAGATGAGCGTGTTCTACGCGCAGTCCAGGTTATTGTCGATGAGCAAATTGCGCATCCCATTTTAATTGGACGGCCCGCCGTGATTGAACGTCGTATCGAGCGCTTTGGTTTGCGTCTACGCTTACACGAAGATATTGCCGTGGTGAATCCGGAAAACGATGATCGTTATCGGGACTATTGGCAAACTTATCATCAACTCTCCATGCGCAGAGGCGTGTCCCAGCAGTTTGCCAAACTTGAAATGCGGCGCCGCTTAACCTTAATTGGTGCGATGATGATTCACAAGGGACATGCCGATGGGTTGATTTGCGGCACCATCGGTACGCCTCATTCGCATCTTTTCTACATCGATCAAATGATTGGCCATCGTCCTGGCGCGCAAGTATATGCAGCGATGAATGGGTTAGTGTTGCCTGGGCGACAAGTATTTTTAGTCGATACGCACATTAACGCTGATCCGAGCGCGCAAGCGCTTGCTGAGATTACGATGATGGCCGCGGAAGCCTTACATCGTTTGGGTATTGAGCCCAAAGTGGCTTTACTTTCGCATTCTAATTTTGGTTCCAGTGACTTACCTTCTGCGATCAAAATGCGCGATACCTTGACGATTTTGCGGCACTTAGCGCCCAACCTTGAGGTGGATGGTGAGATGCATGGAGATAGTGCACTTGATCCAGTGTTACGCGCTCAAACGGTGAGTGATGCACGCTTACAAGGTGAGGCAAATTTATTGGTAATGCCCAATATCGATGCGGCTAATATCGCGTATAACCTTCTAAAAACAGCGGCGGGCAGTGGCGTGGCGATTGGTCCGATATTACTAGGGGCCGCTAAGCCCGTGCATATTTTGACTGCTTCAGCAACGGTGCGACGGATTGTCAATCTCGCCGCATTAACGGTGGTGGATGCCGCTGTACAACATAATCAATTGTGATATTGGTCAACGTGATTGTTTTGGGTGAGACTGACACCCATTCCAGCATGATGGGCGTTGTGACTATGTAGGCAAATATTTGTGTTCGTTATTGGGTAGTCTTACTTGCTTGTAAAGCGAGATTAATCGAGCTAGGCGCCCGCGTACGCTGGCTTTAGTTATTTTTTTAGGATGGGCGTGTAGAATTGCCGACTCATTTATTCAAGGAGAGTTGTTGTGGGGTTGATTTCCAATGCGTATGCGCAAACTGTGAGTAGTGGTGTTGAATCTAGCTTAATGAGTTTTTTACCGTTGATTCTTATGTTTGCGGTTCTGTACTTTATTATGATTCGCCCGCAAATGAAGCGGCAAAAAGAAGTAAAGGCGATGTTAAGTGCATTAAGCAAGGGAGATGAAGTGATGACCTCGGGTGGCTTACTTGGTAAGGTCACACGCGTTGCCGATCAGTATGTGTCGGTTGATTTGGCTGAGGGTGTGCAAGTGCAAGTACAAAAGGCAGCGATCACTGCGGTATTGCCTAAGGGAACATTAAAATCCATTTGATGTGGTTTGACGCGCTGACGGTGAGGTGACGTAGGGTTGTTGCGTGTCTCTGCCGTCTATTTTTACCCACTTTTCTCTTGACACCATGAATCGCTATCCACTGTGGAAGTACCTTGTTATTGCGTTGGCATTGGCCATTGGCTTGTTGTATACCTTGCCCAATTTTTTTGGGGAGGCGCCCGCAGTGCAGGTGTCATCTGCTAAAGCAACGGTCAAAGTAGACCTTGCTTTGCAGCAACAAATAGAGACGGCTTTGGCGCAACATAAGATTGTGCCTGGCGGTGTGTTCTATGACTTTCAAGGACAGTCAGGCACCATCAAAGTGCGTTTAGCAGATACCGATACCCAACTTAAAGCAAGAGATGTTTTGGAGCGGGCATTAAACCCTGATGCCAGTCATCCGACCTATACCGTGGCACTCAATTTGCTATCGGCTTCACCCTCTTGGTTGACGGCTTTACATGCACTGCCTATGTATTTGGGTTTGGATTTACGGGGCGGGGTATATTTTTTACTCCAAGTTGATTTAAAAGCAGCACTCGCTAAAAAATTAGATGGCTTAGCCAATGATAGTCGTACTTTGCTGCGAGAAAAAAATATTCGGCATAGTGGTATTGAGAAAAGCAGCGATGGCTTGATCTTGCATTTCGCTTCAGAAAGTGACGCTCAGCGTGCACGCGTGGTGTTGAACACCGATGTTCCCGACCTTGTCTGGCAAGACGATGCGAGCAGCATGGGTCAAGACAAGCGCTTAGTGGGTCGTTTCACTGAGGCGGCGCGTAAAGAGACGCAAGAAAATGCGCTTAAACAAAATATGCTTACTTTGCACAATCGTGTGAATGAGCTGGGTGTCGCCGAACCGATTATTCAGCAGCAAGGGGTGGATCGTATTGTGATTCAGTTACCTGGTGTACAAGATACCGCTAAAGCAAAAAATATTATTGGTCGTACCGCAACGCTTGAAGCGCGATTGGTTGATCCTGATGCCGCGCGTTATCCGCAGGCCGGCGATATTGTGTCACCTGGTAGCGAGTTGTTTATGCAAGGCCGTGGCGCCCCAGTGATATTGAAAAAACAAGTGATTTTTTCTGGCGAGCGTATTGTCAGTGCAGCAGCAGGGTTTGATGAAGATCAGCGTCCGGCGGTATCGATTAAATTAGATGCACAAGGGGGGCGGGTGTTGGGCGAAGTGTCGCGTGAAAATAAGGGTAAGCCAATGGGTATTGTCTTGTTTGAAAAGGGCAAAGGTGAGGTCTTAACCGTGGCCAATATTGTGTCGGAGTTGGGTTCTAGCTTTCAAATTACCGGCGAGCGTTCCACTGAAGCGGCAAATGATTTGGCTTTATTGTTACGCGCTGGTTCTTTGGCGGCACCGATGGATTTTATCGAGGAGCGCACCATTGGTCCAAGTTTAGGCGCAGACAATATTAAAAAAGGGTTTGATTCAGTGACCTATGGTTTCATCGCGATTGCTATTTTTATGAGCGCGTATTACATGCTCTTTGGCTTATTCTCGGTGGTGGCATTGGCAGTAAATTTATTTTTGTTAGTCGCTGCCTTATCGCTTTTGCAAGCGACCTTAACTTTGCCGGGTATTGCTGCCATGGCTTTAGCACTGGGTATGGCTATCGATTCTAATGTGTTGATTAATGAGCGTATTCGTGAAGAGTTACGTCAAGGCGTGGCGCCCCAAATTGCGATTGCACAAGGATTTGACCGTGCTTGGGCAACCATTTTGGATTCCAATATTACGACCTTGATTGCAGGTTTAGCATTGCTTGCTTTTGGTTCTGGGCCTGTACGTGGTTTTGCTGTAGTGCACTGCTTGGGTATTTTGACGTCGATGTTCTCCGCTGTATTTTTCTCGCGCGGTTTAGTGAATCTTTGGTATGGCAAAAAGAAGAGCTTGCAAAGTTTGGCGATTGGCCAAGTGTGGCAGCCGAAGGAACATAACAGCGCGACTGAGTGAGGCGCTTTTTGGCATACAACAGCAGTAAGTGACTGTTGATATGTTGACGCGCGCTTTGTCCATTTATCCGATATATTTTTGAAGGTCAATTTTATGGAATTTTTTCGCATTCGCCGTGATATTCCGTTTATGCGCCATGCTTTGGTGTTTAACGTGGTTTCTGTATTGACGTTTCTTGCGGCTTGTTTTTTTCTGTGGCAACGTGGATTGCATCTTTCCGTCGAATTCACGGGCGGCACGGTGATGGAAGTGGCCTATACGCAGGCCGCTAATCTTGAGGAAATTCGCGGCACGGTGGATAAGTTAGGGTATCGCGATACGCAGATACAAAATTTTGGTTCTTCGCGCGATGTGATGATTCGTTTGCCATTACAGATGTGCGCAGATGGAAAAGTGGTGGCAAGCGCTGCGCAAAGTCAGCAAGTGATCGCAGCGCTGAGTGCAGTGCAACCCTCGGTGCAGTTACAGCGGGTTGAGTTTGTCGGTCCGCAGGTGGGTAAAGAGCTAGCCACAGATGGCTTACTAGCCTTGCTCTTTGTGGTGGTGGGCATCATGCTTTATTTATCGTTTCGGTTTGAGTGGAAATTTGCTGTCGCTGGTATTGTCGCTAATTTGCATGATGTCATTATTATTTTGGGCTTCTTTGCGTTTTTTCAGTGGGAGTTTTCTCTCTCCGTCTTAGCCGCAGTACTGGCCGTCTTGGGCTATTCGGTTAATGAGTCTGTTGTTATTTTTGATCGTGTACGTGAAAGTTTTCGGAAGTATCGAAAAATGTCGACACGAGAAATTATTGATAACGCGATTACCCGTACCGCGAGTCGCACCATTATTACGCACGGCAGTACACAGATGATGGTATTGGCGATGCTATTTTTTGGCGGTGAGACGTTGCGTTATTTTGCGCTAGCGTTGACTATCGGTATTTTATTTGGGATTTACTCTTCGGTGTTTGTGGCGGCAGCCCTTGCTATGTGGTTGGGAGTGAAGCGCGAAGACTTGATTAAGGCCGAGAAAAAAGAAACCGATGAGTTGGGTGTAAGCCGAGATGATCCTAATTTTGGGGCACAAATTTAAACGAAAAGCGTATTGACTGTTCTACCCATTTCTACTTATTTGTCCCATCAACATAGTGATGTGTTTTGATGGGACTTTGCTTTTTGGTGCAGGATTAACCAATGATTTTTTGACCACGACGGTAGTAGATCGTGACTCGTTGCGCTTATACAGCATTGCGGTGCTTGTGGCTCGTCGTGACTGCGTATTTGCGGGTAGGCAAATCCAGCTACGCGGGAAAAATCATATTTTGTTGTTCCCGCTGCCCGCTCAACTATGTTATCTATCGCCGTACTTGCGTTACCTTACGCACGACCGTTAGGCAAAAGCCTTTACGGTCACTTAGCGTTCGCTTAAGCAAATGCGAGGATTATTTAACGTCGAGCAAGCTCGCTCGCTTTGCCAATATAGTTTGCCGGTGTCATTGCTAATAAGGCTGCTTTCGCATCGGGCGCGATGGCTAAAGATTGGATAAAGGAATGGAGTGCTTCACGCGTAATACCTTTGCCACGAGTGAGCTCTTTAAGTTGCTCATAAGGGTTGGCGATTCCATAGCGGCGCATCACGGTCTGGATGGGTTCAGCGAGCACTTCCCAACAGTGATCTAAATCTGCATTGATACGCGTAGGATTGACTTCAAGTTTATCTAATCCCTTCGCGCACGCATCGTAAGCAAGCAGGCTGTAACCAAAAGCGACGCCTAAATTACGTAAGACGGTAGAGTCTGTTAGATCGCGTTGCCAGCGTGATATTGGTAACTTATCCGCTAAATGGCGCAGTAGTGCATTGGCTAAGCCCAGGTTGCCCTCAGAATTTTCAAAGTCGATTGGGTTGACTTTGTGTGGCATGGTAGATGAACCAATCTCGCCTGCTTTGGTTTTTTGCTTGAAATAACCAAGGGAAATATATCCCCAAATATCACGATTCAGATCAATCAGAATGGTATTCGCTTGGGCAATCGCATCACATAATTCAGCGATATAGTCATGCGGCTCAATTTGTGTGGTGTGTGAATTAAATTGTAATGCCAGTCTTTGGGTAACGACTTGTTGGGAGAACTGCTCCCAATCAAAGTCGGAGTAAGCGGCAAGATGTGCGTTGTAATTGCCCACTGCGCCATTCATTTTCCCCAGCAATGCGACGCTGGCTAAACGCGTACAGGCGCGACTTAAGCGCTGTTTAACATTGGCGAGTTCTTTGCCTAAAGTTGTGGGGGACGCGGGTTGACCATGAGTGCGCGATAACATTGGTTGCGTTGCATGGATATGTGAAAGTGTCGTTAAACGTGTTTCTAAGCCGCGTAATGCGGGCAGCATGACATGCTCACGTGCACCTTGCACCATCATGCCGTAAGCCGTGTTGTTAATATCTTCGGAGGTACAGGCAAAGTGGATAAATTCGCTGGTTGCTTCCAACTCGGGGCGACCTTTAACTTGCTCTTTAAGCCAATACTCTACTGCTTTAACATCGTGGTTAGTGACTGCCTCAATCGCTTTGATACGTTGTGCGTGGCTTTCATCAAATTGCGCGATTAAAGTGAGCAGGTATGTCTGCTCTGCATCGGAAATACGGGGTATGCCGGGTAGGCCTGTCGCAGTGAGTGCGAGTAGCCAGTGCACTTCCACCTTCACGCGATGACGCATAAAAGCGGTTTCTGAAAGCCATCCGCGCAAAGCTTCGACGCGTGTTGCATAGCGTCCGTCAAGAGGAGAGAGTGCATTGAGTGTCATGTATTTCGTCCAACAAAAAAATAAAAAGCCAAGCAAAATACTTGGCGTTGATGGGCGGCAATTTTAACATCCTTAGGGGTGCGTGTAGATCCTAAGCTGCGCGCCATTCTTTGGTTGGACGCGATGTGTTGGTATGTAGGGTGAGATAGATTTTGCGTACGCATTTTATGCTGCTTATATTAAAGTTTAAGAGAGATAAGATATTGTGCAGACGTTATTGGGCGGCAATCCATTACAATGAAACGCTTTATTTGTGTTTGTACGATGATTGTGTTGTTTAGGCGACATACGAAATAACAGACGATTCCAAGGTTAATAATGAAATTAATTGGTTCCCTGACTAGTCCTTATGTGCGAAAAGTGCGGATTGTTCTGGCAGAAAAAAAATAGATTATAAATTTGTGCTCGAAAATGTTTGGGCAGCTGATACAACGATTCATGCCGCGACGCCACTTGGAAAAGTGCCGTGTTTGGTGATGGAGGATGGCGGGGCATTGTTTGATTTGCGTGTGATTGTTGAGTATTTGGATACGCTCACACCCTTAGGTAAGCTGATTCCGCAGTCTAGTCGCGAGCGTGCTGAAGTCCGTTGTTGGGAAGCCTTAGCTGATGGCATTATTGACGCGCTAGTGACCATACACCTTGAGCGCACCCAACGGATGCCTGCGCAGCAGAGCCCCGCTTGGATTGATCGCCAGCTACGTAAAGTGACGTTAGGCGTGGGTGCAATGGCCAAGGGCTTGGGTGATCGCGCTTGGTGTCACAGTACGCATATGACGCTTGCAGATATTGCGGTGGGGTGTGCCCTCAGCTATTTAAACTTTCGTTTTGCAGAGATAGATTGGCGGAGTGAGTATCCTAATTTAACCAAACTACTGGATAAATTAGATGCACGTCCTTCATTTGGGGAAACGGTTCCTGCGGTGATATTGTAAGTAGCGCCTTACTAGGCCGCGCTCAAAGTGTGTGATGTGTGTCATGGTTTTTTAAAAGACCATTGCACACATTTTTATGGAGCGCAGCTTATTGCCATACACGGTGCTGTTAAGTCTTATCGGGTAAGACTATTGAGCAAGATCTGCGCCTTATCTTCAGTTAGTGTGTTATAGCGCTTTTTGCTGATAGTGACTGCCGCTTTTCTCAGATGATTTAGCTAATAATGCCGCCTCCTAGGCAGATGTCGCCGCTGTATAGCACGGCAGATTGCCCCGGTGTGACAGCCCACTGTTGTGCGGGAAAGTGGATATGCGCTTGATGCGCATCTGTCAATATGACTTGGCAGGGCGCATCAGTTTGCCGATAGCGTGTTTTCGCGCTGCAGTGGATCGGTTGAGAGGGGGGGGCGCCAGCGACCCAGCTGATGCTTTCTATCGGTACGGTGTGTTGTTGTAGCCACGGATGGTCGTGGTCTTGTACGATGTACAGCGTGTTATTGGCGAGATCTTTTCTCGCTACATACCAGCATCCCCCGTTACCCTCCTTGACACCGCCAATGCCTAATCCTTTGCGTTGACCCAGTGTATAAAATGCCAGTCCAATATGCTCTCCCATCCAGTGACCGCGATCATTTTTGATGGGCCCTGGTCGGGTGGGTAAGTAGCGATTAAGAAAAGTGCGAAAAGGGCGTTCACCGATAAAACAGATACCGGTCGAATCTTTTTTACGCGCATTGGGTAAGCCGATTTCTGTGGCAAGCTCGCGCACACGGGTTTTAGCGAGTTCGCCCACGGGGAATAAGGTGCGTGCAAGCTGAGCTTGATTTAAGCGATGCAAAAAATAGCTTTGGTCTTTGCTGTTATCTGTTCCTTTTAAAAGGGAAAAATGCCCATTTATATTGTGTACGCGCGCATAGTGGCCGGTTGCAATATGGTCCGCACCTAAAGTAATAGCGTGATCAAGAAACGCTTTAAATTTGATTTCTGCATTACATAACACATCGGGATTAGGCGTGCGGCCTGCACTATATTCACGCAAAAATTCGGCAAATACGCGGTCCTTGTACTCTTGCGCAAAATTTACTGCCTCTACATCGATACCGATAAGATCAGCGACGCTTAGAACATCAATCCAATCTTGGCGTGCGGAACAATATTCACCGTCATCATCGTCTTCCCAATTTTTCATAAATAGGCCAATCACTTCATAGCCTTGTTGCTTGAGCAGCCAAGCGCAGACGGATGAATCGACTCCGCCTGACATGCCGACGATAACGCGAGGTTTTGGCATGACGGTACTTCCTTTTGACTTTCGTGTTGTTACGTTGTTGTGCCCGCCCAAGGCTGTTGGCGCGCCGCGGCATGCCCCCCCAACATTGTGTTGGGCGTATTTGCGCGAGATTATTTTTTGTGCGCTGCAAGATGCACGCGGAGGCGACCTAAGCCGGTATTTTATCTGTATGTGCGGTTTTAGGCGCTATTTTTGTAGTAAGGCGTTTATTTTGCGATTAACGTGATATATGTTTTTAGCACTCGATAATATTGACAGCGAGGCCCCCACGTGCGGTTTCTTTGTATTTGGTTTTCATATCTGCGCCGGTTTCGCGCATGGTTTTGATAACAGAGTCCAGCGAGACATAGTGATGTCCATCTCCCCGAAGCGCTAAGCGGGCGGCATTGATTGCTTTGACTGCACCCATTGCATTACGCTCGATACAAGGAATTTGTACTAGCCCACCGACCGGGTCACAGGTAAGACCTAAGTTATGTTCCATACCAATTTCAGCAGCATTTTCGACTTGTGTGGGTGTGCCTCCCATCACGGCTGCGAGTGCGCCTGCTGCCATTGAGCAGGCTACGCCTACTTCGCCTTGGCAGCCGACTTCGGCACCGGAGATAGACGCATTGAGCTTATATAAAATACCAATGGCCCCGGCGGTCAGAAAAAAATCGTGAATGCCTTGCGCATTGGCGTTGGGAATAAAGCGTTGGTAATAGTGTAAAACGGCGGGAATAATACCCGCGGCCCCATTGGTGGGCGCTGTGACGACACGACCGCCTGCGGCATTTTCTTCATTCACGGCAATGGCATAGAGATTAACCCAGTCCATAGCGGCCAGTGGATCGGCTAAGCCTTGTTGGTCACGCTGACTTAAGTGCTCAAAGAGCGCGCTTGCGCGTCGTTTGACATGCAGTGGGCCAGGTAGTTCGCCCGGGGTATGGCAGCCGCGTTCTACACAATCTTGCATCACATGCCAAATGCGCGTGAGGCCGTCTTGGATCGCTTCGGGTGTGCGCCATACGCATTCGTTATCAAACATAATCTGTGCAATGCTTTTGCCACCACTTGTGCACATCGCTAATAAATCACGACCACTGCGAAATGGCCAAGGTACTTGGTCGTAGTCGGTTAACAGATGACTGGTATCGGTATTCACATTGATTACAAAGCCGCCTCCGACAGAGATATAACGGGCTTCACGTAGCAAAGCGCCTTCTTTATCAAATGCATAAAATTTCATGCCATTAGGATGCTCTGGCATGACTTCGCGTCGATAAAATTGAAGATGCTCTGATGCAATAAAGGCGATCGGATGCTTGTTAAGAAGTGGGAGCGTGCGTTGTTGATGGATCGTGTCGAGTAATTGGGGTATGACTTCGGGCTCGACTGTGTCGGGCGATTGTCCAGATAAACCTAACATCACGCCTTTGTCGGTGCCATGGCCTTTACCAGTGGCGCCGAGTGAGCCATATAAGCCGACTTTTACGCTGGCGGTATTGTCCAATAGACCATCTTTTTCTAGTCCTTGCACAAAAAAGAGTGCAGCGCGCATTGGCCCGACCGTATGTGAGCTCGAGGGTCCGATACCTATTTTGAACAGATCAAACACGCTGATAGCCATTTTTTTCTCTTGTCATGAATGCTGTGCGCACGTTGTCACTGCGGGCCCACAGGAAATATTGTATGAGGTCAATATCTCATGATGCTGCCCTCAACACAATACGTAGCGTAGGTGAGGAAGCGCTGTTTTTATGGGCGCGGCTTTTTTTGCCCGATTTTTTGTGCGCTTAACTAGGGCAAAGGCATTTTAGCGGCGCAATGATAGGGCTCGCAGCCTAGCTATTTGATGGTTTATACATGCTTGTCCAGGGTTATATGGGCATCCTTGCCTATCTATCGCGCGTAAGGCGCTAAACGGGCATTTTAAAAATTCTATTTTTATAGAATTGATATGGAATAGTTGATTAAGACCAATTTGATATTTTTTATAAATAATATTAATTAAAACAAATAATGCCGCACTTTAAGTGCAAAAAAATTTAAAAGTAAGAAAAAGGCTACAAATATTTGTAGCCTTTTTCTTTTACTTATGGACGAAAAGTCTGATTTTGTATGTAGCTACTTGGCAATCATATTTTCTACTTTTAGTATTTGTGCGCCTTAGGTCCGGGTGCTTTGTTTCTCAATATTGACACTGGCATGAGGCTGTTTCTTTGTATAAAAATTAATTAAGGAGTTCACGATGGACGTAGTAAAAAAACTGGCCCTTGTAGTTGCAGCGGCGGGTACATTAGCAGTACAAGGCGTTGCTTTGGCAGCAGATGGCCAAGTTAACTTCACAGGTACGATGCAAACAGCAAGTTGTAAGGTTGCCAATGCGGCCAATGGCGTGGTGACGGTGGCGTTGGGTTCAATTGCTACGACTTCGTTTGCTACCGTGGGCGCTAAGTCGGGCGAAGAAGTATTCAGCATCAATTTGACCGGTTGCCCAACGGGTAGCAAGGTTAACCTGAGATTTTCTGGTTTGTCTGATAGCACAAACGTTGACTTGCTAGCGATCGCAACCGGTACGGGTACAGCGACCGGGGTTGCAGTGGGCTTAAGCAATGACGATGGCAGTGCTTTGTCACTTGCAACCAACTCTAACCAAGTCGCAGCTGATGCAACGGGAGCCGCAACACTGGGCTTTCGTGCGTACTACCAAAGTACCGCAGCAACAGTGGGCGCAGGTACGGCCAGTGCAACAGCATTCTTTACGTTGATCTACAACTAATCAATTTAGTTTTAGAAAAACGCTGCCCTGCGGGGCAGCGTGTGCTGTGGCTAGACACAAATAGGTACAAGATTATTGGGCGCAACACATTTCAAAAAACCACGAACAAGGATAAAAGTAGTGCTGATCTTTGTCTAAGCGCGTAGTAAGTCTATCAAGACAGTGAAAAGGTAAACGATCGGGGAAGGCGTTGTTTTTTTACCCGCCGTTTTCTTGGTTTTCATCTTATTCCTACAAGTATTTGTAAGTTTTGTCTTATTCCTTTTGGCGAAAAATCTGATTTTGTGTGTACCTACTTGGCAGTCGTGCACTTCACTCCTACTATCAATCCGCTGTATGTCACCAGAGGCCTACACCCTTTGTGGGTCTGGGTTTGATCGTGGATTTCATGCGCGTAATTAAAGTATTTTTAATAAGGAGTTTTACGATGGATGCAGTAAAAAAACTTACGCTGATCGCAGCGGCTGTCGGTGCACTTGGACAAGGTGTGGCCATGGCTGCTGACGGTACGGTTAATTTCACTGGTTCAGTGACAGCAAGTGCTTGCGTGGTGACGGGTGGTGCTGCAGGCGGCGTGATTACTGTGCCGATGGGCTCCGTTTCTTCCAAAGCATTTACGGGTGTGGGTGGCTTTGTTCGGCAGGGTGCAAGTACGTTCCTTGCGGACGCAATTAGGCTGTTTTAACGCAGTTGGCCTGACCAAATGAATTCCAGATATTAATCAAGATGCCGATAGCTCGGCCTTCTTGTACTT
>JADYYQ010000075.1 GCA_020853585.1 Ottowia sp. | reverse complement strand
GGGACGAACTTGATGAAGATATTTCCGTAATAGGTTTATTAGCTGGTCGTGGCGATGCTACGCATGCAACAAAAATTGCAGCCTAGTTTCTAATTTTACCTTTTCGAGGCGTTGGGCATTAATAGCCTAAAGCGCTTTTTAATTTCATCCCTCAGCCAAGTTGTGGTACAAGTCATCGCTGGATCAACTATCAGCGCGCCTTCCTGAGTAATTAAAACAAAACCACTATGTACCGCCAAGCCAGCGCCCGCAGTATGTCTATAGAGATTGCCGTTTATCTGTGTTAGTCCACGAGGTGTATCGGGACAAGCGGGAGCGGTCATATCTGCTAGCACCACTCTGTTGAGGTAGTGTGCTTGATCAACTGGTTTTCCATCGTCATTTGCCCACACACGGCTTATTAGAAAAAGAAACATCGCAATAATTTGGAGCAAATAATAGTACGGTCTCATTTCATATTTCCCCGAAATTTTTATTTCCATCTTTTATAACATACAAAAATTATTTTATTTTTAATAAATTTATTTGCATAAATGATACTTTTTACTCTTATACTCTCTGCGTACTCAATTTCTATTTAATCGCAGATATGCAAATATAGGGTAAGAAATGAAGAAATTTTCAAAGAATTTATCTATACCGTTTCTGAGTGTTCTCCTATTATTTGGTCTTGCAAATAGTCCTTGTGTACAGGCAAAGATTCCCAAAGATCAAATATTAAATATGACCGCTACGCAAGCGTTAGAAGCTTTACGATCAGGACAGCTGAAAGCTTTGGATTATGTGAACGCAGTATTAGAGCAAGTCGAGCAAACACGCGATTTAAATGCCTTTATTTCTTTGGATCCCGCGGGCGCGCGCAAAGCTGCCGCAAAAATTGATGAGCTTCGTGTCGCAGGTACATCTCTGCCTATCCTGGCAGGCCTGCCTATTATTGTAAAAGACAATATTGATACGAAAGACCTTCCTACCACAGCAGGCACATTGGGTTTACAAAACAATTACCCTCTTGAAAATGCGCCATCGGTCCAAAAACTTTTAGATAAGGGCGCGATTTTGATTGGGAAAACTAATATGCATGAGTTGGCATTAGGATTAACTAGCACTAACACTACCCGTTTCCCACAAGGCTCTGGTTTAACCGCGGGGGCTGTCAAAAATCCTTATGACCTGACAAAAATTCCCGGTGGTTCCTCGGGGGGAACAGCAGCAGCCATTGCCGCCAGAGTTGTTCCTGCCGGTTTAGGTACAGATACCGGAGGGTCGACACGTGTTCCCGCAGCGCTTACAGGGATTGCAGGGTTTCGCCCCTCCGTTGGAAATGGCGGCAAAGATAGACGTTATCAGGATGATAATAAAACGGTTCCGATTAGTGTTGTATTGGATACGGTAGGTGTGATGGCACGGACAGTAGAGGATATTGCCTTACTTGATGCTGCAATAACGGATGCAGCGCCGCTCACTTCTACCTCTCTCAAAGGAGTCCGAATAGGCTTACCCAACACTCATTGGGCTAATCTTGATCCTCAATTGAAATCCATTGCAGAAATGGCGAAAGCGAAGCTAGAGGCAGCAGGCGTGGTGTTTGTCGAGGTAGATACAAGCGCTTTTCCCCCTCTGATGGAAAAAATAGGGCTTCCTTTAGCATTACAAGGCGCACACTTTGACTTGCCTATCTACTTTAAAAAACATCTAGGTGCTGTCAAAAGCCTTGAAGCATTAGCCTCACAAGTTAGTAGTCCGGATGTACAAGGTCTTACTAAAGCAATTGTTCGCGGAAGTTTAGAAACTTCCTATAAAGAAGTCATTGAAAACGACCGCCCCTCGCTCCAAAAAAATTATCAAACTATCTGGCAGACTTATAAAGTTGACGCTCTTTTTTTCCCCACAACGCCGATAGCTGCTACGCCTATTGATACAGAGCACGGTTCGGGTCCTGTTTTGCTAAATGGGGTGCCGACAGAGGCTTTCTTAGTTTACACACGTAATACTTATGCTACGGCAGCAGCAGGGTTACCCGGCGTGTCTATTCCTGTAAGCTTGACGCAAGAAGGGCTACCTGTTGGCGTAGAACTTGATGGACCCTTAGGAAGTGATAGATATTTATTGTCACTCGCTATGGCAATAGAGCAATTATTCAGTCCTCTTCCTGCACCCACATTTAAATCTCTTTCGCAGTGAGTAAGGAACCTGATCTCGGGAGAAAAGTGGCAAAAATAAGTTGAGGGCAACTCGAAAATTCAGGAAGATGGGGTGTGCAGACCCAATCGACTGAAAAGCACGAGACCCTCATGGATAATCTTACCGAGCTTTACTTCTAATGGATGTTTTTTGTAAAGAGTTGGAACCGTGGCTCAATGCGCATTTACTGGCCGAGGGCCAATGTAAGCGGATCCGTGCAGTAGGCTTGTCGCTTGCATAGCTGATGGCTTTGATCATTTGAGTGCATCAAATATGCTATCGGCAATTCAAATATTTTTATTTGAATCATGTGTGCATGCATGTACGCAGTGAGTTCTCCAAGCTATCGTTTTATCAGCGTTGCCTTGAGCTATTGCCGAGGTGCACAACCGCATTAACCGCATTATTTGAAACACTCAAGGTCATTGCACAGGCCTCTCGATTGTCGATTCAATACCCATTGAGATGTGCAATAACTTGCGTATTAAACGCCATCGTGGCTTCAAAGATATCGCTCAACTGGGAAAATGCTCGACCGAAATTGACCCCACTATTCTATACACCGCAAAAAGAGCAATTTTCATTTGCTTAGCAATGAGCGTCGCCCCTTGACGCAAGATTGACAAATTTTTTGTCGATTTCTATCCATTGATTGGTTTACGGCCAAATTGAATTGCTCCTCATTTAGGTTCTAGCCTATTTTCATCGACTATTTCTAGCCGTGGTGACCACATAGGGGTATTTTTATGAAATAAATGATAGATTTAAGAAGAAGTGCTTAGCCATAAAAATATACTACTGGACAAGACCTTTAAAGGGTATCGCAACTCAAACGGTGATTTGAATCACGCTTCCATTCGTATTTTAAGTTTCTCTGTAAGGATATTTATCATGGCAATTTCAGCATTATCAGGATCAAATTCAGCTGTGAACTCTATCCATAGTACAACAGAGCAAACAAAGAAAAAAACCAGCTTTCTAAATAGTTTTAAAGGCGTACGAAATATTGCTTTAGCCTTTAAAAGGGCAAAGATGGCAGTTACCCGTTTTTCAACTATGCTTTTCAGAAAACTATTTCGCAAGCAGAGCACGACAAAAGCTTCTTTCAGTCCATCTGCTTATGGAACAACGCATGCAAATAATATTAATAATCAAGCATCCTCATCCTTGCCACTCACATCTAGAATCATTCCAATCAATTTACATAATCAATTGAAACAAGCAGATAAAGAGTCTGTCGTAGGAGCAACAGAAAATAACAGCGCTGTTGCTATAGATGCGCACTTAACGCGCACTAATCAGGTAGAAAGCCTTAACACCTCTTTTACCTCTGTTAGCTCTATGGAGTCTGATACGACCCTCATGAGTGAAAAAGATTCTTTAACTAATGTTACTCAGCGTCGCAGTTCGCTTTCTCAATCAGAAGATGATGAGACAAACCTTAATGATTTGATAACTTCTTACGCTAAAAAGCAGAGAGGAGAGACCGCTAATCCGCGCGCTGTTCTCTACAATTCTTTTCTTAGCAATAATACGAGTGTTTGGGAAAATGATACTTATCAGAGCACGATCGAAAGTGATAGTCTCGATCCACCAGACGCTAGCCTTAGCGATACGCTAATCGATACGGATTCCTTAATGGATGATAGTGTTTCCCTAATTGATACTGATTCAGATGCTTCTTCATTTACAGATAGCCTTGAAGGGGATTTGCGGAAGAATCCAAAAAAATAACGAAGCTGAGAAGAGCCTACATTGCGCCCAGTATTTTATATATCGTAGCGCGGGCAATTTTCTTCATTTTTTTAGCACTGTCAGTAGCACGCATACCCAATTTATAAAGTGCCCTGACTTGATGGCGATTTACTGAAGGTGAGGTGTACTGTCAATAACGGACACTCGCATTTCAAAAAACTACTTAAGCTGCATGAAATTTTTTAGTAAATGCAGCGGGAGACAAGTAACCTAATCTTGAATG
>JADYYQ010000074.1 GCA_020853585.1 Ottowia sp. | reverse complement strand
CAATGCTGCCATCGCTTTGTAGAATGGTGACGACGAGCCCACGTGTAGACGGCCAGCCCGGTAGCTGAACCGCTAGCTGCGGGATAAAGTCACCTACTTCGTTATCCCATATTTTGGGATTTTTGATGGCATGGGCAAGGCTACGTAGCTTGTTTTGCTCGTTACTTGTTTGCCCAGATGTAAAAATGCTGATTTCATCGAAGGACGCGATATCCTCTGCTTGCGCGTCATAGCGCACCAAATTGACGGTGCTTGGGGGTGAAGAATCTGAAGGTGGTCGTACCTGATTTTTTGGTCTGAAACAGCGCGTGATGAGGTCGATAGTCAGCATGATGAGCGAGTGTATTTGAGAGATCGGGATATCCGGGTTGGTTGCTAATACATTCGATGAGTTCAAAAACGTAAAGATTGTTTTTTACGTAAATATATCTTTACGGAGTGTGGGATGGATTGAGAGTGCAAGGCTATAATTCGTCGCCTATGCCAGACTTACTTACTTATTTAAATCCTGAACAACGAGAAGCGGTGACTTTGCCTGCTCAGCCTGCGTTAATTTTAGCGGGGGCGGGGAGTGGCAAAACACGCGTATTGACAACGCGCATTGCCTGGTTGATTGAGACCGGGCAAGTATCGCCGTCGGGTGTGCTTGCTGTGACGTTTACTAACAAGGCCGCCAAATCGATGTTGTTGCGCCTTTCTACGATGGTACCTGTGAGCATGCGTACGCTATGGATGGGGACATTTCATGGCTTGTGTCATCGTATGTTGCGTGCCCATTATCGTGATGCGAATTTGCCTGCGACGTTTCAAATATTGGATATGCAAGATCAGTTGGCTGCGCTAAAACGCATGCTACGCGGTTTGAATGTGGATGAAGAAAAGCATCCCGCTAAGCGTTTACAAGGTTTTATTAATAGTGCGAAAGAACAAGGTCTACGCGCCGGTGATATTGAAGTGACTGATCATACGACGCGCACATCAGTTGAGTTTTATGAAGCCTATCAAACGCAGTGTTTACGCGAAGGGGTGGTTGATTTTGCTGAGTTGTTATTGCGTTGTTATGAGTTGCTGCACCAACATGAGGTGATTTTGACGCACTATCAACAGCGTTTTCGTCATGTGTTGGTCGATGAGTTTCAAGATACAAATCGCTTGCAATACGCGTGGCTAAAGCTGCTTTCGGGTTACGGAAAACCGACAGCGGCGGCAGTATTTGCGGTGGGTGATGATGACCAGAGTATTTATGGCTTTCGCGGGGCGGAAGTCGAAAATATGCGTCACTTTGAGCAGCAGTTTCATCCTGTTATGGTGAAACTTGAGCAAAATTATCGTTCACATGGCCATATTTTAGATGCGGCTAATCATTTGATTGCGCATAACAATCAACGTTTAGGTAAAAATCTGCGCACGGATGCAGTTCATGGTGAGCTAGTGCGTGTGATGGAAGCGGGCAGTGATGGACAAGAAGCCGCATGGTTAGTAGATGAGATACGTCAACTTATTGGGCAAGGGCATGCGTCTAGTGAGATTGCTATTCTGTATCGAAGTAATGCGCAATCTCGTGTCATTGAGCATGCTTTATTTTCGGCAGCGATTCCTTATCGGGTGTATGGGGGGTTGCGGTTTTTTGAGCGTGCTGAAATTAAGCATGCTCTCGCTTATTTACGCTTGATGGAAAATCCGGATGACGATACGGCTTTTATGCGTGTCGTTAATTTCCCAACGCGCGGTATTGGTGCACGTTCACTTGAACATTTGCAAGCCCAAGCGAAAGAGCGCGATGTTTCTCTGTTTCGGGCGATTGCGTTTATGCCCGGAGGGAAGACCAGTAGTGCGCTGCTTGGGTTTGTTCGTTTGCTTGAAAAAATGTGCAGTGAAACCAAAGTCATGCCTTTACCTGATGTTGTAACGTATGTAGTTACGCACAGCGGATTGCTTACGCATTATCAAAATGAACGTGAGGGCCAAGAGCGTGTCGCGAATTTAGATGAACTGACGAATGCGGCTAATGCATTTTTTATTGAGGAGACGGCGCGCTTAAATGGGCAGGATGTGGTCAGAGCAGAACGCAAAGCAGAAGTGAGCTTTGATTTTTCCGCGTCTGCCTCGATGTCGCAGGCGACGATGTTTTTTTCAGAGAGTTCTGCCACGGATGCGGTGCCGGATGCATTTGAAGGAGTTGCAAGTGATGCAGCGCTGACTGAGGATATGACGCCATTAGCGGCGTTTCTTTCACATGCCTCTTTAGAGGCGGGCGATCATCAAGTACAACTCAATCAAGATGCGGTTCAGATGATGACGGTGCATGCGGCTAAGGGGCTGGAATTTATCGCCGTATTTGTGACCGGTCTTGAAGAAGGATTATTTCCTCACGAAAATAGCGCATTTGAGGCGAGTGGTTTGGAGGAAGAGCGTCGTCTTATGTATGTAGCGATTACAAGGGCGCGTGCGCGGCTTTATCTCTCTTTTGCGCAAACAAGAATGTTGCATGGCCAGGTGCGTTACAACTTACGTTCTCGTTTTTTGGATGAATTACCCGAAGAAAGTTTGAAATGGCTCACGCCGCGTCGCTCACCTGAGCAAGGTTTTGCCGCAGCACGCTGGCGTAGTGATAGTACGAGTGCTCAAGGGTGGGGGCGTAATAAGGGTGCTGCAACGCAGGAGTCGTCTTTACCTAAAGTTGCGTCGCATACCACATCGTATGTATCTGCTGAAGGTGTAGCCCATTATGTTGGGCAGGAAATTTTCCACAATAAATTTGGGGAAGGCGCAGTGATTGCCATTGAGGGTCGTGATGAAAATGCCCGTGCACATATCCGTTTTAAGCGTCACGGTTTAAAGTGGTTAGCGTTGTCTGTTGCTAAATTGACAGCAATTAATTAGGTTGATTGCTATCACACATTAGGACTTTGTTTTTGGCACATGCGCACTTGTTGTGCAACGGGTATGTACTATACGGTGCACAGTTGTATTGCCCAAAATGAAGGCACTTATTCCACAACATAGTGCTGCTTTTTAAAAAGCAGTGGCTATAAATGAACGCATTACGTTTAGATGCGCAGCTCATCTTGTCTGTTGTCGGCCTTACCCACGCCTTATGGGCGTGGAGTGACACCCTATTAATATGGCGTTAAGCCGCCCTTGAACTTAAAAAATAATTATGCTCAAGGGTTTGCCGTACTCAGTTATGCGTTACTCGTATCTTCCTCAATTGTGGTGAGTAAACTGAGTGAGCAAGTCCGGCTTGGTGGTGGCGTGATAATGATTGTGGGGATGGGTTTAGTCGTTACAGTCCCTGGTCTACTACCGCCTCGAATAATATATTTGCTTTTGTCTAAAAAATCTTCTGCCTGCGCGGTGCTATTGAGATTTGTCTTCGCTGTTTTTACAGCAGATCTTGGTTGGGGCGCGGGCACTGGTTTTTTAACGGGTTTAGTAGAGCTATTCCAACGCGGTGTATTGCTGGAGGACGCTTCTTTTTGTTTAGCCGCTAATTTGACTTGCGGTGATGCATAGTCTTTTCTCGTACTTAAGCGAATGACTGATTCGGTCAAATCGGTGATGGAGAGTGTTCTTTTAGCCGGTGCAGCAATAGGTTTGCTGGGCTTAGTAATAATTTTAGGTGAGTTATCCCAAGCAGGTCTACTTGCTTTTTTGATCACTACTTTGTTTTTACCAAACGTTGTTGCAACCGCTTTTTCCCCCACGTTTGTTTGTGAGGTGGCCATTGAGCCGTATGTTGTTGTGCTAACTGTAACCAAAATATTCTCCTTGGTAGAGCAAGATATCAGTAGTGCATTCTGTCGCTTTAATGGGGTCGTTTCTTGCTGATTTGAGCGGTTTTTTCGCAAAAAAATAGGGATATTTTTGGTCTTTTACGCTTTATTTTGGGGTAAAACAGAGTATATGAATAGATGCTCTGTCCGCGATGGGTATGTTCCTCGGTGCCCTCGTAGAATAATTTATTTTTTAGGGAAATACCCAGCACATTCATTGATGTGTAGTGCCCATTTAGCAAGGCGAGGCGGGTCGAGTTGCGCATCCCGTTGCATACGCATATTGATAAAATCCGTTTGGGTCATGTTGTTACGTAGGTAGATATTGTGCGCGCGTTGTTCTGCAATAGTGCTTTCCCATTGTGCAGCGCGGTGACTGGGTGGGTAGTCATGACAGACAAATAAACGTGTTTCTCCCGGTAAATTCAAAATTTTATGAAGCGAGGTATATAGCTGAGCAGCATCTCCGCTGAAAAGATCACAGCGGCCGGTACCTAAATCGGGCATGAGTAGCGCATCGCCCACAAAAATAGCATCGCCGATTTGATAGGCCATACACGTTATGGTGTGGCCTGGGATATAGAGCGTGTGGCCAATAAGATGACCAATGTTGAAGGTCTCGTTGTCTTCAAATAAGTAATCGTAGTGCGATTGGGCGGATGGGGCTATATCGTGTGCATGACAGGATTGGATCGATTTATTTGCGTGGGTGTGATGCTGGTTGCGCGCGCGGTGCTTTTGTCCATCAACAGCGTGTCCGCCTAATGGGATGTTTGGTGTTTCGTATGCTGTACGTGAAGTATCGTGAGTTTGTTGGAGCGTGAGCACATGCTGATTGATGGCGGTTTTCCCACCTAGTTGTGTTTTGAGGTAGGGTGCAGCAGTGATATGGTCAGCGAATATGGGTTTCTAGAATCCATTCCACGGTGAGCCGCTTCGCTTTTACAAAAGCGATGATTTTATCTGCTGATTGTGTAAACGGCCGTCTGGATACGGGATCATAGTCATATACGGAATCAATAATCGCGCAGGATGTACCTTCACGTTCATAGATAACATAGGTCACGGTGCCGGTTGTCGTATCGAAAAAGCCCTCTACGATTGGATGCATGTTTTTTTCCACTGACGTTGTATCAAAGGGGCGAAAAAGTTATCAAACAGTTGTTGTTTACACAGTATTACAGGTTGTTTGACAGTTTTGTTAAACACGCTACTGTTTACGGTGTAGTTTGTTGATTGACTTGGATCAGTTGACGCTGTGCTATTTGATTGCTTAGATACATAGCGCTCAGTTGTCCCCCCCATACACAGCCGGTATCGAGTCCAATAAGCGAGGGGCGTTGCAGTAAACCAAGGGTTGACCAGTGGCCAAAAACAACCGTTGTATCGGCGGTTTGACGATTTGGGCAATCAAACCAGGGTAAGTAGCCCGGTGGTGCGGGTTGCTTGCCATCCTTAGCGCTAAAGTCGATGCGACCAGTGGGGGTACAAAACCGTAAACGCGTGAGAACATTGAGGTTGAGTCTTAAGCGATCAGTGCCTTGAAGGTTGGGATCCCATTGATCGGGTTGGTTGCCAAAGGCATGCGCGAGAAAATCGACAAAATCGTTGCGCTGTAAGTGATATTCGATTTCTTGTGCATACTGCAATGTTTGCGCAACACTCCACTGTGGTAGCACCCCTGCATGTACACAGAGAAATTGCGCTTGTGCAAAAGCCAGCGGTTGATGTCTTAACCAAGTCAATAGTATTTCCCGATCAGGCGCTGCGAGAATATCGGTAAAGGTGTCACTGTGGTGGAGCGGACGTATGCCATATGCGCATGCAAGAAGGTGCAGATCATGGTTGCCCAGAATGACGTGACTTGTGTTTGCGCGTGCGCGCAAACGACGCAATACGTTCAATGAATGAGGTCCCCGGTTAACTAAATCACCGAGGCAAATAATCGGTGCATCCATGGGTAGGCGAGCCAATAGCATCGCTAACTCATCATCACAGCCTTGAATATCTCCGATTGCGAACATGGGTAAGCGCTTATTTTTTTTGAAATACTAAATCCCATACACCATGCCCTAAGCGTAGGCCACGCGCTTCAAATTTGGTAATGGGGCGGTAATGAGGGCGGGGTGCATAATCATCGGCTGTATTTTGCAGCGTGGGTTCTGCGCTGAGCACGGTGAGCATTTGTTGCGCATACTCTTGCCAGTCAGTCGCGCAATGTAGGTAGCCTTTAGATTTAAGACGTGTAGCGAGTTGTGCTACAAATTCGGCTTGAATCAGACGGCGCTTATGGTGGCGTTTTTTATGCCAAGGGTCGGGAAAAAAGATATGAATACCTTCTAAGCTTTCAGGCGCCACCATCTCGGTGATGACTTGTACGGCGTCATGTTGTACTAGGCGGATATTGCTTAATTGCTGTGCGTCAATATGCTGAAGTAATGCACCTATGCCCGGAGTATGAACTTCAACGCCTAAAAAATTATGCGTAGGCATAAGCTTGGCAATATGCGCTGTTGCATCCCCCATACCAAAACCAATTTCCATAATACACGGCGCATCTCTTTGAAAAACCATTTTCCAATCGAGAGCTTGTGTTTGATAAGGGAGAACAAAATGTTCACTTAGGGTATTGAGCGCTTTTTGTTGTCCCCGTGTGGTACGCCCTGCACGGGTGACAAATGAGCGAATGGTGCGTGGCACGGGTGGGTAGTGAGTTGAATCCATAGAGTATCTTGCCGACACAAGTCCCGGTACGTTTGTAGGGGGTGAATGTGAGTAATGCCATATGGGACGATTCTATTGGTCTGACTCGGCATAAAAGTCGTATCAATATGGGGTCGTCACGGTCGTTTGTGTACTCGGTTATTTGAAATAATAGAATTAAAAATGGAGCGGGAGACGAGTCTCGAACTCGCGACCTCAGGCTTGGGAAGCCGGCGCTCTACCAACTGAGCTACTCCCGCTTTAGAACAATGATGACGTTAAACATGATCGCTACAACGCACAACATTTTTGTAAATACGCTGCGCCGGCATTGTAGCGTAGTTCTTGTTATGGCGGTGGTGCGGCGTCTTTGTTTGGCTAAAATCAAGTTGTTCTGTGCATTGTTGAGGGACGTTCTAAAGAGATTTCTATCACCGCAAAGATGTAAGGGAAACAGTTATTTCTTTGATGGGTGGAGTAGGCCGCTAGGGACCCGGTACGATCCGACCCCTGCTAGGTTTCAAAAACGTCGACTCATCAAGATTATTTTGAATGGACTTATGCACATGATTAAGCGTGAAATAGAGATCATGCGACTAATTAGAAAGGGGCAGCTTTGCTGCCCCGGCAATACTACTTCGTCTACAGCGCAACAATTTTCTTCTCTTTGTCGCTTAACCCGTTTTCTCGAAGAAAAAAGTTGTGCCTTTAGTTCCTTACTACGACAGTACCGTTTTCCATGCATCGTGCAGTTTCTTAAGTTGGGTAAAGTCTTTCGCGTTACCGCCCTTATCCGGATGACTTTTTAACAGCGCTGCCCTATAAGCTGTATGGAGCTCTGCATCCGTTGCGCCGGACAAAAGTCCGACATGATTACAAAGTGCGGTCCGGTGACTGTTCTCCCCACTACTGCCCAGTTTTCCGTAAAGCTTCTGGTAGTAATCAGGGTCAAATGGTTTTTTAGAACTACTGCTGTTGGCATTGCCGCTCGCGTTATTGCTGTAACTATTGCTATTGGTAGCGCCACTTGTTTTACTGCTACTTCCCTTATCGCCCGTATTCCCGTAAAAATTCTTGTAATAATCGGGGTCAAATGGTTTTCTATAACTACTGTTGTTGGCATTGCCACGCGTGTTATTGCTGTAACTATTGCTATAGGTAGCGCCATTCGTTGTGCTATTTCCACTGCCGCCCGTGTTCCCGTAAAAATTCTTGTAATAATCGGGGTCAAATGGTTTTCTATAACTACTGTTGTTGGCATTGCCACGCGTGTTATTGCTGTAACTATT
>JADYYQ010000073.1 GCA_020853585.1 Ottowia sp. | reverse complement strand
GCCGGTGTCCAACGATTTAAGCCCGCCTCTTCCCAGAGATAATGCAAAGTGCCCCGTAGACTTAATTTTGTGCCAGAAGTTTTGACGCTTTCTGCTTCAGCATCACTGGGTGTTGGTGCGGTGCGGCTGCCGTTCTTTGATAAAGAAAAATCAAATTTTAAAGATGCCGTACCTTCATCTGGATTTTCTTGAATCGCTGAACCCATTACTTCCCCTAAACCAGAAAGTTCTGCTGGCGGCTCGTAGGTTTCGCAAGTCGGCAGATGAGTGCTGCCTGAATTTGGCATACGCTTAACCCAATATTTGCCATGTGCACGTGCCACATACATAGGAATACCGGGTTCAGTGCAAAGACATAAGGGTCGTATTTTGGATTCATAACTCTTAGCTAAGGCTATTTGCAAAGTGCTGTCGTCATCGCTACGAAGGCGCTGATCATCGAGTAAATAGACTCCCATTACTTTCTCCCTTTAAGTTCTGCTTAAAACGACACGAGGGTAAGCATTGCGTTGTAAGCAACGCTACTGTGTCATCGAAATAATGCCGTTAACAAGTTGACTAAAGAGTTGTACATCGCCCCCTGTAAATTCAGGGGTCACGATATAAGTGCCAGCAACCGATACCGCCGGTGTATTTAAGATAGCTAAATGATGGCGTACTGCAATTAAGTGTTCTACGTCTTGCATAAGCATGTCCTGATTACTCTTTACAAGCATCGGCAATGACACAGGCAATCTCGCTGCTTTGCCTAAACGATCAATGCCTGCCCAATTGACTGTTGAAATACCCTTGTCTTGCACACCTACCATGGCCGCTTCGATAAAATTCTGTACAAAATTCGGATAAAAACGTTGTACGGCGGCAAAGCCCAAAGCAAAAGTAAGGCCATCGCCCTTATTGACGAGCGGCGTGTACATAAAAACCTTATCCTCTGGCAAGGTAGCTGACAGATTTTTAAAGAAGGGCAGATACATCCGTGAAAATGAACAGTTCGGCGAAAAGAAAGCACGAATCACTTTCTCATCTCCTGGTAAAGGCTTGACCTGTAAATAAGGTTTTATCTGTCCTGGCTGCTGTGACTCTTGTGCCAAGCTGACACTAGAGAAATTGACCGCAAAAGCAGTAACGAGAAGGAGTGCTATTCTTCGACGCATAATGTTTCCTCCTGCAAATCTTTTAGCGATTTTTCTAGGGGGGCTACATCAACAGAATCAGTATTGTTGTCGTGTGCAATCATATTGGCATCAATGGCCGCAGAGACTTGTGTCAGTGATAAGCCATACTGTTTGGCAAGCACAATACGTTGATTGGGATGAGCCTCAGCATCCACATTGCTCTCTAAAGTAATCATGCAGTCCTTAATGTGACAGCCTAATGATTCCACGGCGCGTAATCCAGCAGAGGCCAGAGATTCATATTGCGTTTGATCTTTTGCCAAACGATAAAGTGCTGTCGAGTCTGCATTACCAGAACGAATGAGCTGCTTAATATTTGCATCGATGACCACTGCTTCTATAAGACCAACCTTGCCATTTTTGTTGTCAGAAGTAACCTCACGAATGCTGTCTCCCCAATCTATGCCATTAATCCGCAACCAATCTTTTTCAGCACGGGTAAGCGATCGTCTTGAAAACTCCCCCTCATAGCGATTCATTAAACGCTGCGCTACCACTAGTTTTAACGCTTCGGCAACAATATAAGGATCAGCATTCAGTTTGCGTAAGCGTGAAATGGTTTCGTGCGCACTGTTAGCATGCACAGTCGAGAGCACCATATGGCCGGTTTGCGCTGCTTTGAGTACGATATCCATCGTCTCTTCATCCCGGATTTCGCCCACCAAAATGACATCAGGATCGCTACGCAATACAGAGCGCAATGCGCGCTCAAAAGTAAAATCACCCCGCACTTGCAATTGCTTAATAGGCCCATCGCCATGCAAGCGATATTCCACAGGATTTTCAATTGTGACGATGGAGCGCTTACCATCATTGAGATGACCCAAAATGGCGTTCAGCAAGGTCGTTTTGCCGGAACCCGTGGGGCCGCTGGTTAGAATAAGACCGCTTGGCTCTTCAACTGTTTTCAGGATGGTGTCAAGTAAGACGTAGGGTAGATTGAGTTCGCGTAAAGTCGGCGCTCGTTGCTGATCAAGCAAGCGCGCGACAAAACAAAAGCCATCAAAGGTGCGGGTATATTCAACACGTAGATCAATTGCATAGGGCGTGTCTTCTTTTGGCTTAAGTCCATGCTTACGCGCGTAGTGCGCCGGTAACTCCATTGAAAAGCGTGTAGAGATGGTTACGCCGGTTGACCCACCTTGTGGGGTGCCGGTTAAAGAAAACATTTTTTCTTGAAAATGTTCGCCACTCTCTCCTCTATAGATGAAATTCACCATGCCCTTTGGCGTTCTGACATGCAAGTAGACAGTGGGATTACGCTCACCGCCGCGTCCCTCTATATGCACATCCGATGACTGGGTCACGATGGCCCACACAAATAAGCGCCGCATAAAACGCTCGATGGTCGTGATGCCTGGGCTATAGGTTTTAACAACCATGATTTTTTCTTGCTCTGCGGTACTGAGATCGTTGATGTCATTCATTTCAAGTAGCAAGTCTTCCAGCATGTCTCCACCTCTGTTTTTAAAGGTTTAAAAGAAAAGCAACTCTACGTTTGTATGTATATAAACATACTAGTATAATAAATGAAAACAAAGGAATGCACCCGAAAACATGAAAGACAAGCAACAACACTGTTGCAAATTACGCCATGTATGGTGTTTTATTAGCCTGCTATGGCTTTGCCACACGCAACCTGCTTGCTCACAAGAGCATGACTTAATCCGTCAACTGACAGCCATCCATGCTGTTGAGATTGACGATTTAGCCAAGCGACAACAAGTACAGGCGCAAGCCATCACATCATCCGTCGCCAATGCACTGCCCGCTACTTTGGGGGCCGCAGTGTTATCTGCAAATGAAATCGATAAAGTCATTCAAACGCAGCAAATACAAAATGCTTCTGTTGTAAACAGTGTGGACACGAATTCGATAAACAAAGCGCGTGCCGCTTTGCCCAAATTCGCGCATTTAGGTGAGCAGCTTAAATACGGTGCGCATGTCGTTGTGAGTGCAAAGGGTGAAGAGATTATCAGCCTGATTCGTAGCCTCACACAGAGTCAGAATCCTGAACGTAATCGTACTTTGCGTCAATTGCAGGCTTTGAGCCAAGAAGGCTTTCCTGAAGCACAGCATTTTTTTGGCTTCGCTTTTGAATATGGTCTGTTTGGGGTAACGCAGGATAGGCACAAGGCTATGCAGCATTACCAGGCAGCCGCAACGGCCCATTATCAACCGGCAGTCTATAACCTGGCGCTGATGGCCGCTTATGGTCGTTCAGGAAATAAAGAGGACGAATTGGCAAGAGCAATTGCGCGGCGTGCTTATGGCTTAGGTTTTGAGTCATCAGCGCGCGTTTGTGGTCTCGCTTCTTTTTTAAACTACCGCGCAGGTTTCCAGGCCATTGCGCAAAAAACAGCCCAGCATTGCACATCGCCCTTGGCGCATTTTGCGCATGCGACGGATAAGACGCTGGCTTTACATAAACGTGTATCGCTCTTACGTGACACCTTTGCAACGGGCATCGATGATGCCTACACCTTGATTGCACGCATCTCGAAGCAAGAGATGGCCACAGACAATAACTACACTTTTTGTAAATATAAGCTAGTGGAGCGTTACCGAAACAAAACGGTTTTTCCTGGTTTACAGGAAGCGGCAGCACAGTGCGTGCAACAAACTGGCCGATTCTCAAATGGCAATGCCAATACACGTGTGTTACGTGATCAGGTCATTGCGGGTGTCGCAGCATTTGTACCGACAGAAATCAGCACCTTAGCCAGTATGCGTCGATCTAATCATTTTCATTATGGTTGGTCTGTACCTTATCTACCTTTTGGACAACAAGAGGTCAATTTATTTGAAGCGCTGATGCCAAAGGGTAAGCAATGAAAAAACTATTCCCTTATTCATGGCTTAGGACAAAAAAGCTGTTGCCGCCACTTTGCATGTTCGCCATGCTGATAGTGAGCAATATTGGCTACGCCACTGACCCATCTATCAGTGTTTTTACCGCAGCGTTGATTGATGGTGAAGCGAGTGCACCATTACCACTTACCCCAGAGATTGAACGCATGGGGCAGGCCATGCAAGAAAGAACGCTCAACACGGGGCCAATCATAGTTAAAGCCAAGCGTGTGCTACGTTTTCAACAACAACCGCAATGTGGCCGTATCGTGTTTTTTATTGCGCAACCGGACAGTGGTACAGAGTGGAAAGATTTAGGCGGCCAACTCAATATTTGTGAAGACGGCACACCCCCTTGGCGCGTATGCAAAAACGATCCTCATCGCTTGATACCACCCGATGGTACATGTTCAGATCATTCACCACTTCAAGATACAGCCGAAGTTACGGCAGCTATTAAAGCAGCGTTGGCTAGCGGCAATTTGAGTCCAGAGCAGGTTAAAGAAACGCTCAAAAATCAGTCAAGCAGCGAGCGCGGACAGAAATGATCTTGCTTAAAAAAACATGTCTGATTGCTATTTTTTCATTTGTGCAAATAAGCGTGGCACAAGATGCCAATGTCATGAATCAAGGCACGATTTTCGGCAACAGCATTGCACCTACGCAAGCAGGGCAGATCGTTAATCCAGGCGTGGTTAATCTCAATGCTTGGGGTAACAATACGAGTGCCCCTCTATCTACACCCAATGGTTTGGGTGGATTCTCCGCGCCGCATACACAAGGTACTGACCTTGAGCAAGCAAAAACCATCGGCTTAGCTGGACTAGGTAATGCAGCAATGGATCGTTGTGCGAGCTATGTGCCAACGGGCGACCCTGCAAAAGATCAAGAATGTGCTGCGGTCAATTTCTTAAGTCAACGTTGCCTGACTCCCTCAGCAGGACAAGCGCAAATCATGAGTAAAGCAGGGGCAGGTAGCAATCAAGCTCAGCTACTGTCTTCCT
>JADYYQ010000072.1 GCA_020853585.1 Ottowia sp. | reverse complement strand
TCTCTAATGTCTGCGCTAATTTTAATAAACCCAGTTTATTTTTTATAACCTTCTGTTCGTTTGTCATCTGACTTCTCCTTCATCTCTTCGATTTATGAAATTGTCAGATTAAATCTTAACCTATACATTTGATATTGATGGCCTCTCATGGCCATAGCGGTCTATCTGCATTGATTCTGGGTAGCGAGACACAAAAAGTACTAACGCACTCGACGATCCCCGTGTTGATCTACCGTTAATTAAAAATCAAATGCAGACTTCGCATTTTGATAACAACACGGTGCACCCTACAGCACCGCGATAAGTTCCCCGCATATCAGCAGCGTTCAAACAATTAAGCAAAAGCAGCAAGATAAGCGGGCCATTGCGCCCCTTCATCACGAGCCAAACAGGCTTTCACAAAACTTATTTCTTCGGCATAGGTTTCTTCTGAAAAAGTGCCTCGCAATAACTGAAAGCGACAGTACATAAGATAAGTATTAACCACATCAGTCTCACAGTATTGGCGTATTTCACGCAAACCACCTTGTTGATAGCTATCCCAAACTTGACTGCCATCCATACCCATTTTGCCGGGAAACCCACACAATTTAGCCAACTCATCTAGGGGCGCGTTGGCACGAGGTTGATACATGGCCAACACATCCATTAAATCCAAATGTCGAAAATGATAACGACTAATATAATTGTTCCATTTAAAATCGCGGCTATCAACCTCGCCGCCTTCACCCATCTCCCAATATCGCGAAGCAGTGATGCCATGCACCATGGCACGGTAATGAAGTACGGGCAAATCAAATCCACCGCCATTCCACGATACCAATTGCGGCGTATATTTTTCAATTAATGCGAAAAATTTTCTGATTAATTCGGCTTCATCGTCACCTTCAGCCCCGAGTGAGCCCACATGAAAAGAAGCCACACCGGCACGATCTATTCGTCGTAACACGCAAGAGATCGCGACAATCCGCTGTAGGTAATGCGGCAGAAAGCTACTCCCGGTTTTTTCCTGGCGTGCATTGAAGGCCATCAACCCCACATCATGATCAGAGATCTCTTGCCCTAGTCCCTGCAATCGACGAATGCCAGCAATATCAGGAATTGTTTCAATATCAAAAACTAATACGGGTATCACACGCAAACCTAAAAAAATAGCGATTAGAAAAGTAAATGCGCAAGCGTGCACAGAGCAAACCCAAGCGCACCCCCATCGTACATCATGCCACTGTGCGCGCTGAGTGCGTTTGCCATACAAGCAAAATACAAGCAAACACTCAACCCATCACAAACAAAAAACGCGCTTAGCGCGCCGCGCTTTTACCCATATACTCAGTGATTAAGGCTTTTCGGGTAAAAAGCGTAAAGGATCAACCGGCTTACCATTGCGTCTTACTTCAAAATGCAATTTAACGCGGTCGGCATCACTCTCTCCCATTTCAGCGATTGTCTGACCTGATTTTACTTGGTCGCCTTCTTTCGCTATCAAAGCACGATTATGAGCATAAGCAGTTAAATAGGTATTGTCGTGTTTGATGATGATCAAATTGCCGTAGCCACGCAAACCACTACCGGCATACACCACCTTGCCATTACCCGCTGCTTTAACAGGATCACCTGCTTTACCACCAATATCTACACCTTTATTTTTTGCTTCATCAAATCGGGCTAACACAGCGCCCTTTGCGGGCCACATAAAATGCATCTCGGTGGCGACTTCTTTGACGGGTTCTTGAGACACATCTTTATCGTTTGCCAACGCAGATTTTTCTTTGGCAGCCTCTTTACCAGGTGTATGCGCCAATACTTTGGACTCAAGCACACCCGATCTAATCGGCCCACCCACCACCACCTTGGGCACATGCTCAACAAGAGGTTGCACCCGTAAAACCTGGTCCACTTCAATCTGATCAGGATTACTCAAATTACTCCACTGCGCAATATCACGGTATGACTGCCCTTGATCTAAAGCAATACGGTAAAGCGTGTCACCCCGTTTGACACGATAAAAACCTGGCTCAACAGGCGGTAATACAGTCGCATCTTTGCGAGCGCCCGAGCGCTCCACAACTAATGCGCGCTGACTTGTACAGGCAATCAAAAAAATCGCAAATACGATAGACAAAAAAGTACGGATAGAAAAATGGGCAGAAAGCATAGTAAGTAAAAGAGAGGTAGGGCCTAGATAATGCCCGATTTTAACGGGACAAATAAAACGTCTTCAAATTCCATTTCATAAAACACAGATTCGGCTTGACGCACAGTCATCTTTAACCGCTGACCTTGTGCACTGACTACAGGTGCAATTAATTTGCCACCCATCGCCAACTGATCGAGCAATGCAGGTGGTACTAACACCCCCGCCGCCGCTAAAATAATGGCATCAAACGGTGCCTCTTTGGGCAACCCCAACATCCCATCACCATAATGCAAACGCACATTGGGTAGACGCAACGGACGCAGATGGGTTTTTGCTTTTTCAAACAAAGGCTTGATTCGCTCAATTGAATATACCTCGCGCGCAACAAAACTAAGCACCGCAGCCTGATAACCACACCCCGTGCCAATTTCGAGCACACGTGCAAAGCGTGCCTGAGGTGCATCATACTGACGCAATAATGCAATCATGCGGGACACAACAGAGGGTTTAGAAATTGTCTGTTCATACCCAATCGGCAGCGCTGTATCCTCATATGCCTGACTCGCTAGACCGGCATCAACAAACAGATGGCGCGGCACACGGGCAATCGCATCAAGCACGGTTTCATCATGCATCCCCTGTTCACGTAAGCGCTGCACCAAAGCTAAACGGGCACGCGCGGAGTCTAAGCCCAAGCCACTTACCATCGGCATTTCTGACGCAGAAAATGGCCCACATTTATGCGATGCCATCACTGTAGTTGTAAACGCAGGACTCCCCTCTTTCTTTTTTATAGGGAGCGCTTTTGACAATGAGCCAGCGTTGCGCGTAGAAAAGGGGTGCGATCGGGCATGCGCTGCGGGCATTATTTTTTTGCCCGAGTCCAAAACCTTATCTAAAGATAAAGGAAAGGTTTTACGTGTCATTAGCGCAATATCCTCACTTTGCTATTTGCCCACCCCACCGCAAAAACCGCCTTTAAATAGAAGCACGCTCTCAACAAGCCAGCCACCGTCGCAACTCAGGCAATTGCGCATGTCCCGTTAAGTCTAGTTGCAAAGGCGTCAACGATACTTGTTGATGGGCAACCGCATAAAAGTCGGTACCCTCACTTGCATCTTTTGCATCCCCCGCCGCCCCAATCCAATAGACCGTTTCACCTCGCGGATTTTTTTGCGCAATCACCTCTTGTGACGGATGACGCTTGCCCAAGCGCGTCACTTGCATATCACCCAACTGCTCATAAGCACAAGCAGGAATATTGACATTAAGCAAAAAAGGAGACGGTAAAGGGGCTTGCATATAGCGCATCACCACTTCACGTGCCACTTGTGCCGCCGTATCAATATGCTTCCAATCACGCTCATCTTGAGAAAAAGCAAACGCAGGAATTCCAAACATCGCGCCTTCCATCGCCGCAGCCACGGTACCGGAATACAGCACATCCTCGCCCATATTTTGGCCCTGGTTAATTCCCGAAACAACCAAATCGGGGGGCTCATCAAGTAGGCCATTTAACGCAATATGTACACAATCCGTGGGGGTACCATTGATATAAAGGAAACCACGCTGTGCGCCATCTGCCGCCGTCTGGACCATCACGGGACGTTGCAAGGTTAGCGAATTTGATGCGCCACTATGATTTTGCTCCGGTGCCACAACAGTCACCCGACCAAGCGGGAATAAGGCTTGATAAAGGGCCAGCAAACCCGGCGCCAAATAACCATCGTCATTAGAAAGAAGAATATGCATGTGCTAATTATCGTTAAGTGTTTTTTAGGACGCATACCTCATCGCCCCATAAAATATATCTTGAAAATTTTTACCGATACCACAGCAAAAACATAGACCCACAATTTTATAAAATCGTATTTTTACACCACCAGATCAGGTAGTGAACGCGTACCATTTTTAAGCACATCGCAACAACACGCTTGTCATCAAAGCACACTCTGCGCGCAATATCCATAATTCACACCATCACCTCACTAGCAAGCAATACGGCTGTTTTCTGTAAAGTAATTACTAGCGAAAAACCATGCACTACACATTACGGCGATCTAGTACAGCACGTGCAATCGTACCCACATCGACATACTCCAGCTCACCACCACTGGGAACGCCGCGCGCTAAACGCGTCAAACGTACTTGACTTGCTTTTAGTACTTCACAGATTGCATGCGCCGTTGCATCGCCTTCACTGGTAAAGTTAGTCGCCAAAATAACTTCGTCAATCGGCGGATCTGCCAGCGCAACACGATCACGTAAACGATCAAGGTAAATTGCCCGCGGACCCACGCCATCCAAAGGCGACAACTTGCCCAACAAAACAAAATACAAACCTTTATAAGTCAGTGTCTGTTCAACCATCATTTGGTCTGCCGGCGTCTCAACCACACATAACAAACGCTGATTACGTCCTGTATCCAGACATGTGCCGCACACAAGCTGATCAGTCAGTGTGTTACAGCTTTCACAATGACGTAGCGCATCGATTGCTTGCGTCAGTGAAACTGAAAGCTGCGCTGCACCCGCACGGTCATGTTGTAAAAGATGATAAGCCATGCGTTGTGCCGACCGCGGCCCAACACCAGGCAAAACGCGCAAAGCGTCAATTAAACCCTGTAATGCTGCCGGTGCTTTGCTTGATAAAATCATTAAAACGGCAATTTAAAACCGGGCGGCAAAGGCAAGCCCGCGCTGACATTACTCATCTTTTCTTGCGTAAGCGTCTCAACTTTACGAACCGCATCATTCATCGCCGCAGCCACTAAATCTTCCAACATATCTTTATCATCCGCCAATAAGTTAGGCGCAATCACCACCCGTCGCACATCATGCTTACATGTCATCACCACCTTAACCATGCCCGCACCCGACTGCCCCTCTACTTCCATCTGCGCCAGCTGCTCTTGTAAGGCTTTCATATTTTCCTGCATCTGCTGAGCCTGCTTCATCAAGCCCGCAATTTGACCTTTCATCATTGTCGCTTCCCCTATAAAAATTAAGATGTGGGACGGATTGACCCAGGCACAATCGTCACCCCAAATTCATGAACCAAAGATTGCACAAAACTATTTTGTGCAATGACCATTTCCGCAGCTTGCTGGCGTGCAGCGCGCACACCTGCATCCATCACTGCCGTCGTCGCCTGCACAGCCCCCACTGTTACAACCAATTTAACCGATTGTTGCCATTGCTCCGCCAGTATTTTCTCAAGGCGCCGCACAGGGGGCGCATCAGCAATTTGTTGTACAGGCGCTCGCAAATAAACAATTAATCCGCCCGCACCTCCGGGCGTTCCTTCGATTTTCACTAACTCACTCTGGTGAGCAAGCTGTTGCGCTAAACCACGCAAAGGTAAACGCGCAGCAAAATCAGGCCAACATGCAGGCGTTAACACTTCACCAGACAAAATAGGCGCAGCCAGCACAGTGGTATCACCCACCACAGAGGCCTTCACGCCTCCGACACTCGACTCAACTAGACCGACAGCCTGCATCTGATCACTTGACAACACAGATGCAATTACCTCAGTTGTATCAAGTCTTGGATCAGTATCCACCTTTACAGCCACATCAAACCCAGCAGCATCCTCACGCGCTTTATTGCGCGAAGTAGGGCGTACCACTACGGTATCCGTCGTAGGCTGCGCGATCGTCGGCAATGTGCGCTCAGGCAACGAAGCCGTCGTCTCAAAAGATATAGGCGACAACGCTATTACATCACGATCTACACGCTGTTTAACAGCCACAGGCAACACCGATGAAGCAGCATGATGCTGCGCCACGCCACCTTGTTCTGTACCGCGTGGTTGCGCATCGTAGCCCATCTCATTTAATGCGCGAGGGCGAAACGCCAACATACGCAGCAAGGTCATCGTAAAACCCGCATAAGGATCAGGCGCTAACGCTAAATCTTGCCGTCCATGGTTAGCAATTTGGTAAAACAATTGCACCTCTTGTGCTGCAAACACATGTGCTAAGCGCCGTATCTCGTCGGCCTGCGCCCATGTATCAGACACCGCTTCAGGTACACACTGAGCAAGGGCAACCTTATGCAATAAGCCAGCCAAATCTTGCAATGCAGTGGAAAAAGAAAGACTGCGCAACAACATATCATCCGCGATACCAAGCAAAGCAGCACCATTTTCTTGCGCTAGCGCATCTAATAACGCAATCAGATAGCGTTGATCTAACACCCCCAGCATCCCGCGCACCGCCGTCTCACTCACCATGCCTGCACTATAAGCAATAGCTTGATCGGTGAGTGATAAGGCATCACGCATTGAGCCATCAGCCCCTTTAGCCAACATCTGCAATGCGCCTGGCTCAAACATAATCTGCTCAGCGGCCAACACTTTAGAAAGATAATCAACAATATGCGGCAGCGGCATTTGTTTAAGATTAAATTGCAAGCAACGCGACAACACCGTGACAGGAATTTTTTGCGGATCCGTCGTAGCAAGAATAAATTTGACATGCGCAGGCGGTTCTTCAAGCGTTTTGAGCATCGCATTAAACGCATGGTTAGTCAGCATATGCACTTCATCGATCATATAGATCTTAAAACGCGCTACGCTCGGGGCATACACTGCCTGCTCTAACAGCTGCGCCATCTCGTCGACACCGCGATTACTCGCAGCATCCATTTCAATGTAATCAACAAAACGCCCGGCATCAATTTCGACACAGGGTGCACATACACCACAAGGTGTCGCCGTAATATCGGCATCCCCCTGGGGACCAACACAGTTAAGTGACTTAGCCAAAATACGCGACAACGTGGTTTTACCTACACCACGCGTACCCGAAAAAAGCCAAGCATGATGCAAGCGCTTCTGCTCTAACGCATGCGTCAATGCCTTAACAACATGTTCTTGTCCAACTAAGGTGGAAAAATCGCGGGGTCGCCACTTGCGTGCGAGAACTTGATAACTCATGCATGCGATTTTAGCAGAGGGAAACGATCATGACAGAAGCAAGATGACACACATCGATCAAATCACACTTTCACGCATACCCCATACATGAATGTCAATCTGAGTTGCATCTGACTATTCTCTACATAACTCCACAGAAATCCACACATGCTTACCGCCCTCACTCCTATACTCAGCTGCAACGTATTGCCGTACTAGCGCGCCATTTTTATAGATAGCACGCCCAATAACAGCATGCGTAGTGGCGAATTGCGGGCAATCAACAAACGCATTTTGCTATTGCCATAACAAAACGATTGATCACAAAAACGAGACAACACACCATGCATATAAAATTTTTCCACAACCTTATCCAGGTACAACGCTTTATCTGTTGGCATCTTTCCAAAAAAAATCATTGCCAAACACCGCATACATCGTCACCCAACACGACCTTTTCGCAATCTCAATCAGGGCAAGGTATGACTGAATATCTTTTGATCGTCGCCCTTGTCGCTTTATCTGCGGTCGTTGTCTACCGTTATCTCGGCGCCACCATCAGTAATAAAACAGCTGCCATCGCTTTGGCCATCACCGAACAAAATACCGATGCAGCAGATAAAGCGGCCAATAAGGCAGCGACAGATGCAGCTAATGCCGCCGCCCAAAAAAATAACTAGCCAGCGCCTCGTCCCTATGTTTCGTTTTTGCTTCACACCTCAACATGTGATGCCAAGCCGGCGATCGCGTACGATCAATGGCTCCACAAATAGGGTATGCCCTCCTGCGCATATACCTTTATTCACCCAAACATCAGGACAGGCACTTGTACTAGGCTTACTCCTACTCAGCGCAAGTTGTATTGCAGCAGTTGGATTTATTCGTTTAGCACGGCTACTCGATGAAAAATCGCGCGCAATCAACGCCGCTGACGCGGCGGCCTACAGTACAGGCGTCTTGCATGCAAGGTTACTCAACTACGATGCATACACCAATCGTGCGCTCATCGCTAACGAAATAGCCCGGGCACAATGGTTACGTATCGGCTCTTGGTCTGAACATCTCCATGCCGCAGCAACACGTTATCAAACCGATGTCCCCGCCTCTCTATTTTCTCAAGCTGGCCTTCAGGTTTACCTGCCACAACACACCGCTATTCTTGCGCATGCCCACACTGGACAATCGTCTTTTACATCGATTTACCAGCAAGCACGTGATCTTGCCCAAAAACACGATGAGGTCATAGAACGTATTCGCAAAAGTCAAAATTCAGCACACACCAATCTAGCCCATCAACGTCGCGCCCTCCAAACCTATATCACTCACGCTAATTTTGATACGCCTCACGATGTCTACGGCTGGCATGTTGGTGGCCATTTTCAGGGTATCGATGAAGGTGATGCCCAAGCAAACACCGAGACACCTTTTACACAAGAAGATGTCATGGGATCTGCGCCTATTTTTCAGCAAATTGCCCATGCCGATCCTTTTTTAAGCGAACGCAACACCGCTATATCAGGCACCACCGCGCGCTGCGGTAAAAATAAATATAATCGCATTATGCAAGCAGGCTATGTACACCTCATACCCATTGATCAAGCAAGCAGTGCATACAATGGACAGCAAAAAACAAACCCCACTTTCTATTGGTCAGCCAACGACAGTTTAATCTGGGAGACCTACTCATCTCCACCAACATGCCAACCTGAAAAAATCACATTGGGTCTGCGCACTTTAAATAATCATTCATGGCATCTTAGTCCCAGTCCCGTACTCAGAAGCCTCTCGGACAAAGCCAAAACAATAAATTTACCGCGGCATACCTATCGTTTTCGTGTGCGTTACCAACCTCAGCTTATGCCAGAAATAAGTCCATATAAAAAACAGCATCCCAACATACGTTCCACTGTCGAAGTCTATTTTCGTCCGCCTAAAGCAAGCTCAGAAGAAAAAGGAGATCTATTACACGCGCACTGGCAAGTACGCCTTGTTAACCCCACACTCAAAAATAGCGATGATGATCGGCCAGATGAGTCACACTGATATAACCCATCCATCAGAATCAGAGTACGGGCAAGCGCTGATCGAAACCATCTTTATACTCAGCACTTGTGCAGGGTTGTTACTCGGGTTGCAACATATTAGCCATATACTCAAGCAATCACACCAAGCGCTGATACACAGTCGTCGCCTCGCATTTCAAGCTGCCTATCATCCTAATAACCCAGACACCCGCAACGCTCCTGGTATTACGCGTATATCGCCACCCCAATATATAGGTGATACCTTACCGCGTGATGACATCATGGCCGCATTGGTGATCACAAAAAACAACGGCATTATCGCCACTTATCCGCCAGAGCAAACGCAAAACACACACTCACACCCCTTCATCGTGCGTAAAACCGTGCTAGGCATCGACACCTATGCTACGCAACAAACCGACCATATTAGTGCCCAATTTTTTCCAACACTTTTCCCCTCAAGTGCACTCGACATCACTTTACTGAATAAGGTAATGAGTCAGACCAATATCAATCCCCTACCTCTACCCAACTTGGGTGAAGTGACACTTAACAAAAAGCAAAACTTTTACCCTCGACTCCACACATATACGCAGCAAGAACCACAAAACATGAGGTGTACTGTCAATAACGGACACTCGCATTTCAAAAAACTACTTAAGCTGCATGAAATTTTTTAGTAAATGCAGCGGGAGACAAGTAACCTAATCTTGAATGTCTCCGCTGCCGGTTATAGA